>JAYVYS010000895.1:0-2553 GCA_043784005.1 Isosphaeraceae bacterium | reverse complement strand
CGACGCCTGTCGCGACGCCGAAGTGATCGTCGTCGCCATTCCAAGCTCCTTCCTGCGCGCGACGCTTTCCCAAATTTCCTCAGCCGTTCCAGTCTCGGTCCCGATGTTGAGTGTGGTCAAAGGGATCGAGAATGCGACGTTCGCACGGCCAAGCGAGATCATTCTCGAAACCTTGGGTGATCGCCCGGTCGCCATTTTGAGCGGTCCCAGCCACGCCGAGGAGATGGCCAGGGGGCTTCCTGCTTCGGTAGTCGTGGCGGGCGCTGATGATCGGTTTCGCGTCGCCGTGCGTGATGCCTTGAACCACGGCATGTTTCGAGTCTATACAAACCCCGACGCTGTCGGAGTGGAAGTCGCGGGGGCCTTGAAGAATATCTTGGGGATCGCCGCGGGGGTATGCGACGGGCTGGCACTTGGCGATAATGCCAAGGCGGCCGTTCTCACCCGAGGGCTCGCCGAGATCACGCGGTTCGGGGTGAATCTGGGAGCGCAACCCTCTACATTCTTTGGCCTGGCCGGCGTTGGTGACGTGATCACGACCTGCTTCAGCAAGTTTGGTCGGAACCGTTCCGTCGGCGAGCGTATCGGGCGCGGAGAACGACTGGCCGATGTTCTCGGCGGGATGTTGAATGTGGCCGAAGGTGTTCCAACAACGCGAAGCGTCCACGATCAGGCCAGGATTCGCGGTGTCGACGTCCCAATCACCGATGAATTATATGAAATTCTCTTCCAGGGCAAACCGCCTCGATCCGTGATCGCGGATTTGATGATTCGGAACCCCAAGGTCGAATGGGACGTATGAACGCCGACGACATCATGCTTCCGGATCTCTGTTCCGTCGCCTGCAAGGAATGGGAAGGGGTCTGTCGTGCCCTGGCAAGAGGCCGGCAATCGTTGATTCTCCGAAAAGGAGGCATCGACGAAGGCCCGGCGGGGTTCGCGCCCGATCATTCCACATTCTGGCTCTATCCCACGAAAGTCCATCAGGCCGAGCAGGGTTTGAAGCCGGAAGCGGCGCAGCCGTCCGCCCCTTTGGACATTCCCTTGAGGATGATCCCCATCGATACCCTGGCCGTTGTGGATTGGATCGATCGGATCGAGAGTCTCGAATCGGTGTCGGCACTCGATCGGTTTCATGTTTGGACCTCGGAGACCGTCGAGAAGCGGTTTTATTACCGCACGCCGGGGCTCTGGGTCCTCGGCGTCCGGATTTACCGTCTCCCCGAGCCGGTCCCCATCGAAATCACGCCCGAGCACGCCGGTTGCAAGACGTGGGTTCCACTCGATCACGCCATCAAGACAGGCGCCCGCAGCCCGGTGCTTGATGATACGGCATTTCGCGCGGAAATCGCCGCGATCCGCGCCGCGCTTTCTTCCGCGACGACCCGTTGAAGGGCAGTAAAAGAGGAATGGATCAAACCAACTGGGTTCAACAATTTCGTGAGGACGCACGCGATTACCCCGCCACCATGGCGATGGGATCGCTCTGGATCGCGGTGTGGGTCGCCATGCTCGTGAACCAAACTTTATGGGGCGCGGGCTGGAGCTGGAGGTCGTTTTGCCTTGGGACCCAGAACGGCCTCGGATTTGGTGCCATGACCCTTCGCGACCTCTACGCGGGCGATGTCTGGCGGCTCCTCACGTCCACGTTCGTCCATTTCGGTATTATCCACATCAGCTTAAATCTTTTCGCGTTATACCAGCTCGGTTGCCTGGTCGAGTCGTGGTATGGACCAGGACCATTTTTGGCCGTCTACATCCTGACGGGGGCCGGGGGCAACTTGCTCTCGGCAATCATTCGGCACTCGCTGCGGTCGGACCCGAGAATCATTTCAGCGGGAGGGTCGACCGTGGTAATGGGACTGGTCGCGCTTTGCGCGGTGGTGGGCTGGTTCGCGCGATCGCGGATCGGCAATCACCTCAAGAACCAGATGTTGCTCTTCATCGTCATCACCGCGGCGATGGGGTTCGGCTTCTGGGCGGCCGGGGTTCCCGTGATTGACAACTGGGGGCATGCGGGGGGTTCCATGATGGGTGCGATCATCGGTTTCGGAAACTCGGCGCTGACCCGGCTTGGACAAGGGGCACGCTCTCAACTCACGGCGTGGGCGAGTGTTCTCGTCATCGCGTCGGCCGGAGCTGCACAGGTTTCCGACGGACGCGCCGCCGACGGCCGATTAGCCCAGCAAGGCCGAATGATCGAGGAGTCTCAGAGAAAGCTCTTTCAGGAACGCCAACGCGCTATCAACAGAATCCAAGACGATGACCAAGTCTTGAGACGCCTCGACGAGATCCGGAAGGTCTACAAGATCGCCGCGATTCCCCGAGCGATCGTGCGAGGCGCATTGATCCGGGACCTACCACCGCGACCTCAGCGGCCGGCACCTCCGGCCGAACTTCTCAAGCCGTTGCCGAAGGCGGAGGCGACACCCCTTCCCTCAAAGGGTGCGATCGCACCTCCCGTCACCGGGCCGCCGGCCTCGAAAGCCTCCGAGACCAAACCCGCGACGGTCGTAGCCGCCTCGGACGGTTCAACGGTCAAAAAAGAAGCTG
>JAYVYS010000894.1:0-18321 GCA_043784005.1 Isosphaeraceae bacterium | reverse complement strand
GGGCTCCTCCCGGAGCCAGGTTGGATCTTTGAGACCACCAAAACTGGCTCGCGTTTGCCGACCCGAAGCGGTCCTGATGGCGCGATCAAGACGGGCTTGTACGTCGCCGAGACCGGGCACGAGGATGCCTGGTTGGTCGAGGAATCGGACAACCTGTTGACCGCACCCGAATGGAGCCCCGATGGTCGCGCCCTCGCGTACGGTCGAATTCGTCATGGCGATCAACCCGACTCTCAGCGTTACGAGGTCGTCATCAATGAGTCACCGGGCGTGGGACGCATCCTCCACACTCTGCCTTTCGCGAATCTTGGACTCGGCCTGAGGTCAAACGATCTCACTTCCAGGTTGACGATCAACTGGAGCCCCGACGGTCACTATCTGGCGGTAAGTGTGCCGGATTCGCCGCCCCGGACACTTGTTTTACGCGCGGATAACGGGCTCATGCTCAAAGTTGTTCCGGATGCGTACTGGCCATCTTGGGCACCGGGAAGCACGCGACTTGCGTTGGTTCGAGGAACTGACAAGCAAACGATTTTCGTCACGGAAGCAGGTCCCGGAGCGGTAGACGCGCTGGCCGATATCGGCCGACTGTACCAGCCGGTGGATTGGTCGAAGGACGGTAAGACGATCGTGTGCATTGCGCGTCGGGTTGTGGAGGGTCCCAAGCAGGCGACGGCAACGATTGATTTTCTCCGACTCTCCTCAAAAACAGGCGGGATTGAAAACGCGGTTCAGCTTGCCTTCGATTCTCCGAAACAAGGGCGCGACTTGCGGAGCCTTTCTTACTCCGTGGACCGCGATCTTTCCGAGCTGTTCTATACGTTTGATCAAACAGGTGATCCTCCGGCGGTCGTGAGGTTCTTTCCAAAAACCTCGGAAACGTTGAGCCGATTCCACCCGCTCGATTCCTCATTGTCGATCCGGTCCATCAGTCACTCTCCCAAAGCTCATTTGTTGGCCGTTCGGCTGGGCTCGGCTCTGGGAGTGGTAGGCCTCTGGGACTATTCCAAGGGAAGCATCGCCCCGTTCGTTCCGGACGACGACGCGAGAATCGCTTGGCTTTCGCTCCTGGTGAACACGTCGCGCGAGCTATTGGGCGCATGTCTTCCGCCGGTCGCGGTCCTCGGGAAACCCGTCGCCCGCCCAACATTGCTACCGATACCCGGAGAACTTCCGTCGAATCACGAAATGGTCTTCCGCCTCAAGCGACTAGCGCGGGTTGCTCGACCGCTTTGTGACCGAGAACCGGAATCCGCCCCCCCCGATCCTCGACTTCAACGATTCCTTCTCGAAGCACGTCTTTATTTCGAAATTCTGGTGGAGGACTTCTCCGCCGCCCTGCTGACTCTCGAACGATTTGAGGCGGAAAACCTTAAGCCTCAAGAGAGGCTCGCGTTGCTTTGCGTTCGTGCCCAGATCATGCTCGGCCTCAGCGATTGGGATCGTGCGAAGGAACCGATCGACTATCTTCTGAGAGAGGACATACGGGTCGTCTCGCGGTATGAAGTAACACCGGGGGGCGTCACCTTGACGCTCGAACCTCAACCCTCTCAAGGCTGGGGGCGGTACCTTGCGCAACGAACCGCAGACCTGGCGCGGGTGCGTCGCGATCTGTCGTTGCTCGAAAAACCGAACATCCCCATGATGGGCGCTGGACGATTCATGCCACCTCAACCGAGGGTGAGACCCGCCGAAGACCCTCGGCTGAAAATGCCACCGCCGCCCGGCAATCCCGTCCAGGTGCCCTTTGAAATCCCCATCCCCGGCGACGGGGGCCCGCCAATGATTCGACGCTTGCCGAAGTAACCAGCGCCTCAGGGAATGCCTGCCTCAGAACAACGAAATCAGGACGATCCGCGCGACACGGATATACCCGAGCCGTTCGTTCGCGGTGCATACTCCTCGCTCCAGGATCCCGTCAATCGACTTCAACGTGTTGCTCATGATCTGAGACTGAATCCCGTTGATCTTGAGAGCGGCTCGGTGCTCAAGAAGCGTCTGGAAGACATCCCGAATCGCCACCGCTTCTCCCATGGGATGCTCGGCGATTGCGCTCCAGCTCGGAACGTTCTCCGCGGATGCGGCTTCTCGCGCAACTCGGTACATAATGCGACTGATCGCTTCCAACTTTGGATAGTTCAACGTTTCCGCCACGTCGCGAGGAGAATGGTAGAGCGGGTTCTCGCCCGTCGAGAAAAAGAGGAAGGGAACTTTACGAGAGCGAAACGGACCGTAATCGCTGCGGTCTATCAAAAGAATGTCGCTTCCGAGCAACCCGACTTTCAGAGGTTGGTCCTTTGCCGCCCGATCGAGCCAGGGGCGAAGACCCGGCGCGTGCTCGGAGCCCATCACGAACACGTAAGAGTCGCAAACGCCCCCCAGCGCCCTTCCAATCATATCGGCCGTCATGAAGAGAGCGATCTTGGAGAGCGGCACCGGGCTATGCTCGACGAAGTAGCGTGAGCCGAAGAGGCCGATCTCCTCAAGGTCGAAACTGATGAACATGACGCTTCGCTTTGGGGGTATCTTGGCTTCGACGAACGATCGCGCCGATTCGAGCAACATCGCCACGCCCGAGGCGTTGTCGTCGGCACCGGCATAAAGCACGTCGCCGCGTTGCCCGAGGTGATCGAAATGGGCCGAGACGACGACCCACTCATCTCTCAGCTTCGAGTCGGAACCGCGCAGTATCGCTCCGACATTTCGTCCCATCGGCACGTTCCCCTCGCGCGCCGGGATCTCTTGCGAATACTTGCCATCGAACGCGGGCTCGAGACCTAACTTGCGAAAGTGTTCGACGATGTACTCGGCGGCTTTGATCCCTCCCGCTCCGCGCCTCCCTTGATATTCCGGCGAGGCAAGCTTGGCGACATGCGGCCGAAGCCGAATGTCATTCGGTTCGGAGTCGATCTCAATCGCTCGCGAGGAGAGTGGAGCGATGAGTCGAAGCGCGACCGTCAATCCCGACACGACTCTCAACAGCGCTTTTCCCATCGTCTTCCCGGCGATCCGCGCCGGACTCCTTTCTCTTACGAACAGACGTGACCGTCAGAGCTTTCGTGATCGAAAGAATCCTGTCGGCTCTCGATTTTTTTTACGAGCAACTCCGTCTCGTCGGGAAACCGCGTGTCATGATCCCTTTGGATTTAGATTCTGTTCCAGCACGGAGGTGGATCGTGTCGCTTGTCAAAGGATTGAGAGCGCTTGCCCTGATGGCGGCGTTGTTTGGTTTCGCGGGCGTCGGCTCGGCCAATGCGCAGGATTGGACCGACTATCTGCACTGGCCTTACACCCCGCCGCAGGTTCCGGGTAACGGCTTCGAGCGTAATTCGCTTTACGACGGCCACTACCTCTACCCCCGCGAGCAGCGGATCGTGCCGCAGATCCAGGGACCACTCTACCGAAATTATTATGGTGGATCGCGAATTCTCGGTTTTCGACACTCGAATGGCTGGCACGACACGAGCAAGAAGAAATACTACTCGGGCTACCACTTCGTTCTCGATGTCTTCTGAGATCGAACGACAACCGAGCTCGGCATCCGCGGTCGGTCTTCTCGGGCTAAACTAGCTCGAAAAGGCCGACCGTTTGGTTTTTTAGTCGTCGACCTCACTGTCCAAGCTCTCGCGCGATGGCGAAATAAGCGTCGACGGCCGCTCTCACCTGGTCGAGTTCGACCCACTCGTCCCTGGTGTGCGCCTGAGCGATATCCCCCGGCCCGAATACAAGACAAGGTAGCCCGGATTCCGCAAGGGGGCCGGCATCGGTGCCATAGGGAACCCCTTGAAGCGCCGGTATCGAGCCGATCGCCGACCCCACGGCGATTCGAACGGCCTCTGCGAATGCGCCGGTCCCCGGAAGGTCTCCCGAGAGCGCGGGCATCTGGACCCACGGGGGGAGGAACGTGCTTCCTTCGAGACCTCCGATCTGGCGACGCAGGAAGGACTCGACACGCTGAATGCAATCCGAGGGATTTTCTCCCGGAATGACACGGCGATCGATCTCGATCTCGCACCAATCGGGGACCACGTTGACGCTCTGTCCACCCTCGATTCGTCCCACCGAGAGACTCGGCACGCCGAGAACGTGATGCGCCGGGCTGGCCGCGAGTTCCTCGGCATATTGTTCGAGCGCGGCGATGATCGGAGCCATTCGATAGATCGCGTTCAGGCCGAGTTGAGGTGTGGAACTGTGACAGGCGATTCCGCTCGTCCGGATTTTCCAACGAACGGCTCCTTTGTGGCAATTCACAACCTGAAGCATCGTCGGTTCCGCGACGATCCCGAGATCGGCACCCAGCCGACTCGCGGCCAATCGAGACGACCCTTTGTGCGTGAACTCCTCGTCCACGGTGCACGCCATGATGACAGCCGCCGCGCCCTGGGGCTTTTCGCGAACCAGCCTGGCGAAGGCTGTCAGCATCGCGGCCATTCCGCCTTTAATGTCGCAAGACCCCCTGCCGTAGAGCCTACCGCCCTCGATAGCGGGCCGAAATGGGTCGATGGTCATCCCGTCGGTCGGCACAGTGTCTTGATGCGCGTCAAAGAGCAGGGTGCGTTTCGCGCCCGGGGGCGCGTAGCGTGCGATGAGGTTTTCTCGACCGGGCGAGATGACCTGGCGTTCACAAGGGACACCAAGATCGAAGAACCAAGCCAGGAGATACTCGGTCATCCCCGCTTCGAGGAAGCCGGAGCCACTCAGCGAACGCCCCATCGGGTTGACGCTCGGGATCGCGACAAGTTCGGCCAGAAGGCGGGTGACTTCGTCCAAGATCCTGGCTCCGAGTTCGATACGTCACGGGTGCGTCAGCCGTCCGACGAAAAACCCGCGAGGCTGACCGCGATCTTACCCTCCCGCCGCGCGTTTCGTCACGCCCGAGCCGACCTCATCAAACGGAAAGAGTCGTATTCGCGATTTGTCATCAAGCGGGGCACCATATTCGCAGGCCTCAAACGCTTCGACAAGGTGGACGACTCGTCCGCGATCTTCTCCAAATGTCGAAATGAGACGGTCTCTGAATCGTTCCGCGAGCGCGACCGAAAGCGCGGCTATCTTTTTGGATAGCCAGACGCGCCGCGATTCTTCCTCCAAGGGGACTTCGCGGAGTGTTCCCGTATTATAAGGAAGCCATTCGTAAAATTGTGAGGTGTGGGCATGTAGTAACGACACCTTGGCTTCCCAAACCGTCGCGATGTCGAGGAGTACGGTCGGGTCAAAGGGACATGGCTTCGTGAAATCATCCGAGAGATAGGCGATCACCGGGTCGCGCGGTAGGTGCGGCGTGTCGGGACAGACTGCGGGCACTGTCAACAAATACGCGGCGTCCTGCACGAGCTGACTGGTCGCGCGATGGTCGGGATGATAATCGTTGGGTCGATGTGTCAAAACGAGGTCAGGGCGAAATGTGCGGATCAAACGGATGACCTGGTCTCGACGTGCGAGATTCGGTTCAAGATGCGCATCGGGATGGTCCCAGACTATGTGCTCCAGACCGAGAGTGGCCGCTGCGGCCTGTGCCTCCACCCGGCGACGAGCGACCAGGGGCGGACCAGAGATTTCATGATGGCCCGCGCTGCCGTCAGTCACGGAGACAAACAGGACGTCAAACCCTCTTGATTTATAGAGTGCGGCGAGCCCACCCGCCTTGTATTCCGCATCGTCGGGATGAGCGCCGACCACCAGTAAACGTAATCGATCCATCATTTGAGAATCTCATCGAGAATGTATTTTTCGGTGTCGTCGGTCGCAACCAGAGCAATCCGAAGGCCTCGGGGCGGTCATCGCCAAGGGTCCGCGAATACGGCTTCGTCAAGCCTTGCCGCAACGAGTTTTGAGAACTCGCCAAAGTCGCACGGGTTTCCTCTTGTCTGGATTGAATGTTTGCTTAGAATCCCACAAACCTCTCGGGCTCCGTACATTCGTACGGAACCCAAAACCACCTCACTGCGAGGACTTGGTATCCGATGGCCGACTCTGCAAGCTCTCAGAGCACAGGCGTCTCCATCCCGAACGCCGTCGAGTTTGGGGATGGGGACGAGCCTCCCAGTTTGACTTCCGATCGATCCCGCCGCCACCCTGCCTGGGCGAACGTACCTGAGAGTGACTGGAACGACTGGCGTTGGCAATCGCAACATGCGATCCGGCACCCGAAACAACTCGTCGGGCTTCTTCCCCTTTCCGACGTCGAGAGATCCGCGATCGAGACCCTTCAGGCTCATTATAAGCTCGCCATCCCGCCCTATTATTTCTCTCTGATCGACCCCCTCGACCCGCGCGACCCGATCCGTCTCCAATCGCTTCCCTCTCCCGAGGAACTCGCAGGCGCACACGGGGAAGACGGCGAGGACGATCCGCTCGACGAGGAAAAGGATTCTCCCGTCCCCGGTCTGACCCATCGCTACCCCGACCGGGCGCTTCTCGTCACGACGCACGTCTGCACCATGTACTGTCGGTTCTGCACCCGCAAGCGCGCCACGATGAAACGTGGAGGCTGGGACTCGGTTTCGCGCGATGACCACCGGATGGTCGAGTACATTCGCGCCCATCCCGAGATTCGTGATGTCATCCTCTCCGGTGGCGACCCGCTCACGCTGCCGACCGAGAAGCTTGAATTCTTCATCCAAAGCCTGAACGCGATTTCCCACCTCGACGTGATCCGGATCGGCACGCGAGTTCCCGTCACCTTGCCCCAGCGCCTGGATGACGACGAGCTGATGGGCGTCCTCTCACTCTCGGACAAGATCTGGATTCAGACCCATTTCAACCATGTGCGTGAAGTCACCCCGGAAGTCAAACGTGGCTGCGACCGGTTGCGACTTCGCGGAATGCCGATCAATAATCACGCGGTGTTGCTGAAGGGGGTCAACGATAGCCTGGCGGCTCAGCGCGAGCTTTGTCGAGCGCTGTTGCGGATCAAAGTGCGTCCTTACTACCTGTTTCATTGCGACCCTGTCACCGGGGCGGGGCACTTCCGGACCCCTGTTTGGAAAGGCATTGAGATCATCGAGGGACTGCGAGGGCACATCTCAGGCCTCGGCGTGCCGACGTATGTCGTCGACGCTCCGCGAGGAGGCGGCAAGATCCCGCTGATGCCGAACTATCTGCTCTCCGCGTCTAATGATTCCGTGGTGCTTCGCAACTATGAAGGGATGATTGTTCATTATCATCCCACCGGAGAGCCGCCCGTGTCTCCTTCGCACGTCGTGACCCAAGGCGTAAGTGCCATGTTGGAAGGGCAGCGCGAGGTCCTCGTTCCAGAGAATACGCCGAGAATCAATCGACGTAAGGCTCGGGCGTTGGAAAACGGTCCGGTCGTGCCAACTCTTCCTAAAAAGAACGGTATCAAGAACGTTGGCAACGGCCACACCGCCTCGGAGATTCGCGCTTCAGGCAACGGCAAGGCAAAAGCATCGGTGGACAATGACGGAACCCCGAAGCAAGGACCCGCGCATTGAGGATCGGGATCGCGTTCGACCTCGCCCCGGGTCATCCTTCCCACGATGGCCCGGACGATCGTTATGAAGAGTTCGACAAGCCTGAGACCGTCGAGGCCATCGCCACGGTGCTGCGCGGTGAGGGCCATGAGGTGGTCTTGCTGGGAGACGGGCGGGAGTTCCTGAGCCGTATCCTGGATACCAACGTCGACCTCGTCTGGAACCTCGCGGAGGGCGAAGGTGTCGGGCGCTGTCGAGAGGCTCGGGTCCCGGCAGTACTGGAGATGCTGGGAATCCCGTATACTGGCTCCGATCCGCTCACTCTTTCCGTGTGCCTAGACAAGACCGTGGCCAAGGATCTCGTGCGCGGAGCCATGAGGACACCGTTGGGGCTCGCGGTTAGATCGGCGAAGGACTTACAAAGTTTACCCTACCGTAATCGCATTCACGTGGTTGGACCGGGTCCTTGGATCATCAAGCCGGCCTACGAAGGCTCCAGCAAGGGGATTCGCGCCCGGTCCCTGGCCGATGATTGGGATGCCGTGCTGCGATTGACCGACGAGATGGTCCGCGACTATGACCAGCCGATTCTCGTGGAGCAATTCATTGAGGGCGACGAAGTGACCGTGGGGCTCATTGGTAACGGACAAGACGTCGAAGTGATCGGCTCGATGAGAATTCGGCCGAAGTCGCCTGACCCCAATTTTATCTATTCCATCGAGGTCAAGCGAAACTGGGACGAGCGTGTTGAGTATGAGACGCCTGCCAAACTCCCTGAAGACGTCTTGATTTCAATCCAAGCCTCCGCAAGGGATGCATTCCTTTTCCTGGGCTGCCGCGACGTTGCCCGGATCGACTTCCGCGTCTGGGATGGCCGCGCCTACTTCCTTGAGGCCAACCCACTGCCCGGCCTTGCGCCCGATTGGTCCGACCTGGTCATTCTCGCGAAGGGTTTCGGAATCCCTCATGCCGACCTGATCTTGCGAATCTTGAATGCTTCGGTAAAACGCCTGGGCCTGACGCGGTGAACGCCGAGATCCCACGAGCTGCCGTCGTCTACAACGCCCCATTGCTCGCACCGGGCGATCCCGACGCTGCTTCCGAGGCGGACGTGGTCGAAGTTGCTCGGGCCGTCGCGAGTGCGCTTTCAAATCGCTCGTTCGATCCTATTTTGATCCCGGCCTCGGCTCCGCTCCGAGGATTTCTCGAAACTCTCGACGCGGTAAAGCCGCACCTCGTCTTCAACCTCATTGAGGGTTTTAACGGAGTCAGCGGAGGGGCGACGCATCTGACCTCGCTGTTCGAACTGCTCGCCTTGCCCTACACCGGATCGCCTGTCGAAGCGCTCGCGGCTTGCGTTTCGAAGTCGCGGGCGAAAGCGTTACTTCGTGGTTTCGGATTACCGACCACCGATTCGTTCTTGATCGAGCCTCAACAAGAATTACCTCAGATCACACGTCTAAATGCCTATCTCGTCAAACCCGACGCCGAGGATGGAAGCCTTGGCATTGATCAGAACAGCGTGGTCAACGATTCCAAGGAATTGGCCGCGCGGGTTCAATTTCTTCGCAAGCAGTATCGCGGATCGGTGATCGTCGAGCCTTATCTACCGGGTTTGGAGTTCAATATCGGGGTGATCGCGCTTCCTGAGCCGCAAGCCTTGGCGGTCGCTCAGATCGTCTTCCGGCCCGAGATCGGTCGTTGGCCGATCTTGACCTATGAAGCGAAATGGGATCACGGCTCGATCGCCGACCTGGCGAGCCTTCCTCTTTGCCCAGCACCCATCACCAAGAAACTCGCAAACCGACTCGCCGCCCTCGCCGTCGGCGCATTTCGAGCGACCGGTTGCCGCGATTACGCGAGGATCGACGTCAGGCTCGACGCGGAGGGCCAGCCTATGATCCTCGAAGTCAACCCCAACCCTGACATCGGTCCCAACGCAGGCTGGGCGCGGGCTGCGCGGGTGTCGGGTTACGCCTACGAAGACGCGATCGGGGCCATCGCCAAAGCGGCGTTGCATCGAGGGATACAGTCAAATGTCTGACAACCCGATGGACCGGGCGTTATCATGCCGTTGAGTTCGACGCCGTTGCCGATCAGTTCGATGAGGCCCCGCATGTTCCGGATCAGCCACGTCCTGGGAGCCCACCGCGAGCACGACCGACGTCGCATCGCGGAGGTCAATGGTCTCCTGGCCAACGCCTTCCCGTCCCTCGCCGAGGAACCGGATTACATCGCCCGAAAACTGGTCGACCAGGCCGCTCGAGGCGTTCCCGCAGTTCTGCTCATCGCACATGGGCCGAGCGACCATGTCGTCGGCTTCGCCTTGGCCGATTATTTCGAGGCGATCGGATTCGCCTATCTTGATTTTATCGTGACCCGAACCGAGGAACGCGGTCGAGGCCTCGGCGGCGCTCTCTACGAGGCGCTCCGTGAAGACATGTCCGCGCGAGGCGCGCAGGGCCTCTTCCTCGAAGTTCCTACCGACGATCCCAGCCAGGTGAAGGACCCGGTCGCACTCCGTCAGAACAAGTCGAGGCTCAAATTTTACGAGCGTTATGGCGCCTTACCCGTCGCGGGAACGCTCTACGATCAGCCGATCCGGCCCGGCCAGCCCGCCGAGCCTCGACTCCTCTTCGACCCGCTGACCGCTAACACGACCCTCACGGCTCAGGAACTTCGCGAGGTCATCAAGAGCATCCTCCTGCATCGCTACCGCTATTCGGCGGACGATCCCTACGTCCATCAGGTCCTCGACTCGGTCAAGGAATCCCCCGTCCGGACCCGAAGACCGCGTTACGTTCGACCTGGCGAGAACAAGGTAAAGATTCCCAGACATCTTCATCCGCTTAAGGTGTTCTTTTCCGCGAAACACGCGTTGCATCATGTCCGGGAGCGCGGATATGTCGAACGCCCCGCGCGTGTGGACGTGATCCTGAAAGCGCTCGACGTGCTTCCGGATGTGGAACGCTTACCGACCCGGAACTTCGGCGAGAAGCCGATCCGAGCCGTCCACGACACCGATTTCGTCAATTACTTGCGGAATTTTTGTCAAGATCTCCCCGAAGGCGAGATGGTCTACCCTTATGTCTTCCCGATTCGTCGCAATGATCGCCCGCCCCGGGACCCGAGCAGACGCGCGGGGTACTATTGCATCGATACATTTACACCACTAAGCAGCGACGCATACAAGGCGGCGCGTGCCGCGGTAAATGTCGCTCTCTCCGGTGCCAAAGCGCTAACGGAAGGGACCCAACTCGTCTACAGCCTTTGCCGCCCGCCCGGCCATCACGCCGAGCGCGATACCTACGGCGGATTCTGCTACTTCTGCAACGGGGCGATCGCGGCGCAATATCTCGTCGAGAAGATGGGGCGAGTGGCCGTGCTGGACGTCGACTACCACCACGGCAACGGAACTCAAGATATCTTCTTCAACCGCAAGGATGTTCTCACCGTCTCGATTCACGGGCACCCGAGCTTCGCGTATCCGTATTTCGCCGGGTTCGCGGACGAAGTCGGCGAAGGTGAAGGCAAAGGCTTCAACCACAACTTTCCGCTTCCCGAAGACGTCCACGACGAGCGCTATCTCAATGCGCTCGACGACGCCCTGACCGTGATTCGTAAGTTCAAGCCGGAGGCCCTGGTCGTTTCGCTCGGCCTCGACATCGCCAAGGCGGACCCAACCGGCACCTGGAGCGTGACCCCCGACGGCCTCTTCGAGATCGGTCGGAGAATCGGCGGGATGCGACTCCCGACCCTCCTCGTCCAAGAGGGAGGATACAACATCCGTTCCCTCGGGAGAAATGCGTCTCGAATGCTGACCGGGGTGTGTGCGGGAGCGCTCGGACGAAAGACCCGAAAGGCCAAGTGATCACCCGTGACCTGTGCCTTTTCGACGGCTCAGCACGAGATCAGGAGGCTCGAACCCAACCCTTCTCGATCACTTCACCCGTTCGATATACTCACCTGTTCGCGTGTCGATCCGGATCTTTTCACCCGGTCCGATGAAGGGCGGAACCTGTGCCTTCAGGCCGGTTTCGAGCAGGGCTTCCTTGTATTGGTTCGTGGCCGTGGCCCCTTTGAGCGACGGGGGCGTGTCGGTCACGATCAGGTCGACCGAGGCGGGGACGTCCACGGAGACAGGCTTGCCGCCAACGTACTGAACCATCACCTTGGAATTCGGTAGCAGATACTGCATCGCGGTGCCAAGGATGTCGGGATTGAAGCTGAGCTGATCGTAGGTCTCGGTATCCATGAAAACATGCTCATCACCTGAAGAGTACAAATATTCGTACTCCTTGGTCTCGACATAAGGAACTTCGATCTGGTCGACCGAACGAAGCCGTTTGTCGTTGAGCGAGCCGGTGTTCATGTTACGAAGTTTGGTCTGGACCATCGCCCGGAGGTTGCCGGGAGTGTGATGGGCGAAGTCGACCACGACGTAGTTGATTCCTTCCATCGTGATGACCATCCCGCGGCGGATGTCAGTGGCCTTGATCATCATGGCGTTGCGCGTTGCCCCCGAAAAGCGTGGCGTCCGTTGCGGCGAACTCTCGTAAGGGACTCCACTTCCGCACGTGAGGCACGCGCCGCGGACGTCCTTGACCCAGGCAAGCGTAATCAAACGCAATACGGCTGACTAGGCCACTTGGGGGCGTCGATCAGAGCTTCACCCCGGCCAGGGCACCACAATGCACGAGCGTCGGGACGACCGCTCCGGCCATCAGGCCCGCTTCGTGGAGCCAGCCGCGATACTCTCGGGCGCTGTACGCCCGTCCCTCGGTCAGACGGAACAACGCGGCCGAGTAGAGCGCGACGGCAAGCGGTCCATCTAGGGTGTCGGTCAGGAAGACGTCGTGGATCAGGAGTCGGCCGCCGGAGGGGAGCGCCGAGGCACAACGGCCGACCAGCACGCGGCACTCGGGAACGTCCCAGTCGTGCAGGATGTTCGAGAGTAGCATGACGTCGAACCCTGTTGGCACCGGGTCGACAAACATGTCACCGGGGATCGTTTCCAGACGTTCCGAGACGCCGAACTCTTCCGCGAACTCTCGCGCCACCTTCAATACCTCGGGCCGGTCCCAGACTGTGGCGCGCAGTTCCGGGTGCTTCTGAAGCCAGGCGATGCTATAGATCCCGGTCCCGCCACCGATGTCGAGTAAGCGATGCACACCGTCAAGCGGAACCTTGGCCGCGAGGACCGGCGCGACATTTCGGGCGCGACCCGCCAACGCGAGTGTCAGCGAACGTGCCGACGCCTCCCGTTCCATCGGCGACTCGACCCCTTCTCGAAAAATGAACGCCGCCCCCGGCCCGTCGTCGGTCGTACCCGCCGGAGTATTGAACTTCATGCGTTCGACCATCTCTAGGACCCCAGGACTCTCGGCGGCCAGCCCGATGTACGCGCTCACATCAAACTCGGCTCCCGGCGTCAGGTGTTCGATGGCCAGATCGGTCATTCCGACCTTCCCCTGGGTGTCTTCCTTGAGCAGACCCATTGCCTTTAACGCCGTTGTCAGAACAAGATACGGTCGTTCCGCGACTCCGATCATCGCGCGCAATTCGTCGGCGCTGAGCGGACCGCACGCCAGTGCCGCGAAAACCCGAAGGTGAGTCACCGCCACGGTGAGGAGCTCCGTTGCGTGATTTCCTCGGAACACCTCAAAGAGCGAGGTCGGGTCAGTCTTGGGTGGAATCACGGCGGAATGTAACATCAGACGTCTCTGGGTGGCATCTGTCGCGGGTGTGTAGAACCAGAACGTTTATCCTAACATCACGACTGGAACTCAGAAACAACGAAGAGTCTGCCATAAAGGTCGGACGAAGTGCGATACTTACCGGGGTTCGGTTCTCCGTTTGGGCTGAACCCGGCATTCCGAATGTCCGATAAATCCGTAACACATTGTCTCCGATTGATTCAGCCTGGTGACGGACCTAAAATATTGATCGGTGTTCCGAGCCCGTGCGGTACCGTCGAGGCTCGACCGGGCACGAACCGAGTACGACCGGTGGAACCCTCGATCGATTAATAGAGCGACTCTGATACCCGCTGCCTTTGTTGAACTGATTTCTTCGCGGGCCTTTGAAACGCGGAAGGATGAGTTTACCCGAATGGCGACCGATCTGAGGCTCAAAGATACGCTGCCCGCGATCACGGATCGCATCCTCGAAACTTACGAGGAATGCGGAGGCACGCATCACCTCGGCCACTCTCCGTTGCCAAGCTATCGCGAAGTCGTCGACCTCTTGTCCGACTTACGCGAAATTCTCTTCCCTGGATATGGCAGGCGGCAAAACCTTCACATGGGAAACGTGGGCTACCACGTTGGCGACCTGATCGATAGCCTTCACGACCGGCTTGTGCAACAAATCGCCCGCGCCTTTCGGCATGATTGCCGGGCTGTCGACTTGGAAACGGATTTTGAGGCCGAAGCCCAACTCATCGCCATTCGTCTGCTAGAGGCGATCCCCGAACTACGGAACGTGCTCGCCGATGACGTTCAGGCTGCGTTTGACGGTGATCCCGCCGCGAAAAGTCTTGATGAGATCGTTTTCTGCTATCCGGGACTTGCGGCGATTACCGTCTACCGCATCGCGCACGAACTTTACAAGCTCGACATTCCACTCATCCCTCGAATGATGAGCGAGTATGCCCATGGGAAAACCGGCATCGACATCCATCCGGGTGCCCGGATCGGCCGACGGTTTTTCATCGATCACGGCACAGGGGTGGTGATCGGTGAAACCACGCAGATTGGTGAGGGTGTCAAGATTTATCAAGGGGTGACCCTGGGCGCGTTGAGCTTCCCTCGTGACGAGAACGGCGCGATTCTCCGCGACGTCAAGCGCCATCCGACGATCGAGCACGACGTGGTGATCTATGCCAATGCAACCATCCTGGGAGGAAAGACCGTCATCGGCCACCATTCCGTGATCGGTTCCTCCGCTTGGATCACCCGAAGTATTGAGCCGAATACGACAGTGACCATCGAAAATCCTCGCCTGAAATACCGATCCGACATCAGTGATTCGGCCGATGGCCTGATGTCTTTCGATTATCAGATCTAGGCCGCTTCATGACGGTCGGCTCGCGAAGACGATCCACCCCCCCGCGCGGATTCCAGGGCAGAACCAGGGTGAGGCGATCGGCCTTGCATGAATCGCGTCGATGGCGAGCACTTCGTCGATCCGGAAACCGGCTCGGCTGAGCATGGATTTCAACTCTCGCCAACGGAACAAGTGAACCTCCATGTCGGGAATTCCGCGGTAGGTCATCCGCCGGTCCCCCGCGTCGGGGCTTCGCATCAGTCGCTTTCCGAGTTGACCCAGAAGCCACTTCCGGCCTTGTGGATTGTCCAAATTCAGATAGAGATTGTGTACATGGAGGGCGAGCCTGCCACCGGGTTGGAGCACTCGATGCGTTTCGCGAAGCGTCTTCTCTCGAGCCGCTTTTCCGCGAATCATTCCGAGCGTGCTAAACATCGACAAGGCATAAGTGAAAGCGCCGTCGGGTAAACAACCGAGGTCGCAAAGGTTGGCACGGACCCGACGGATCGTAAGGCCTTCGGTGTGGGCCTTCGAGCCCAAAGTCTTGAGCATCGGTCGAGAAAGCTCGACGGCAGTGACTGAGAATCCTCGGCGCGCGAAGTGAAGCGACAAACGTCCCGCCCCGCAACCGAGATCGACAAGTGGGGACGGCGTGACGAACCGTGCATCGAGCGCCTTGCGATCTTCCGCGAAGAGGGGATGACCGGCGAAAAAATTTGCCTCATCCTCGGCGATCCTCGGGCTGTTCACATACTGCCAGAGCGAAGAGTTGACACCTCGCGGCATTCGCCAGGCAGGGGGTGCTTCGTCCACGGTCAACTCGCTTCCGTGGTGACAAACACGCGGCCGCAGCGCGGTGCAAGCTCAAAGGAGCGAAGGAGGCCGCCTTCAACGCGGAAGGTCGCGTGACTCCAAGCTTCCTGAAGCACACTTCGCTCCGACAACACGGCCTCGACCACGATGTCGACTCGCCTGGTTGCCCGGGACGGGTTGAAGGCGACGATGACCGTCTCTTGGCGATGACATCGAGCGAAGGCGAAGACATCGTCGGCGGAGTGGAGGATATCGATCGTGCCGCGACGAAGGGCCGGATGGGCCTTCCGGAGCGCGATCAACCTCTGGAATTCATGAAGCAATTCGTGATCCCAGCTCGTAGCGTCATGCCATGGGAAAGCCCCGCGATTCGCCGGGTCATGGCCGCCGGACATACCGATCTCATCGCCGTAATAAATCGAAGGGGCACCTGGATAGGTCATCTGGAAGAGGGTCGCCAACTTCAGGGCCGAGCGGTCACCGCGGGCGAGCGTCAAGAAGCGGGCCGTGTCGTGACTGCCGAGCAAGTTGAGCATGCTCGACGTGACTCTCGCAGGATAAAGGGCAAGGATTCGTTCGATGTTACGACGAAATGTCGCGACGTCCGTCGGCCCGACAGGATGAAGCGATGTTGTTCGGATCGGAGCTTCGTCGAGGTTGTCTCCGATAAAGTAGGCGATGCAGGCTTTGGTAAGCTGATAATTCATCACCGCGTCCCACATGTCGCCGTGATTGAGCCAACGAGTCGAGTCGGTCCAGACCTCGCCGACGATGTACGCTTCGGGGTTCGCGTCCCGGACCCGTCGACGAAATTCTCGCCAGAAATCGTCGTCGTCGATCTCATTGGCGACATCGAGCCGCCAGCCATCGATACCGAACTCGACCCATTGCCGGCCCACGTTCCAGAGGTATTCGCGAACCGCGGGCGTCTCAGTATTGAACTTGGGGAGTGCGTGCAAGTTCCACCAGGCGCGATAGGCGGGCTTTTTGTTCAGATCGTAGGCGTTTAGCGGGAATTCGTTGACGGTGAACCAGTCAAGGTAAGCGGAGTTCGCGCCGTTTTCGAGGATGTCATGGAACTGGAAGAATCCTCGGCTCGCGTGGTTGAAAACGCCGTCGAGAACAATTTTGATCCCCCGACCATGGGCCGCGTCGATCAGGCGGCGGAGGGCAGGATTGCCCCCGAGCATCGGATCGACTTTTTCATAATCATGCGTGTGATAGCGATGGTTGGACGCCGATTGAAAGATCGGCGTGAAGTAAACCGCGTTGATCCCGAGATCGCATAGATAATCGAGATGTTCGGTCACCCCGACGAGATCGCCCCCTTGATACCCGTACCAGGTGGGAGGAGAACCCCATTCATCAAGGTGGGCGGGCTTGGAAACGGTCAGACTGCGGGCGAATCGATCGGGAAAGATCTGATAAAAGATCGCGTCCTGTACCCACTCCGGAGTCTCGGGCTCACCAACAGGCATTGTGAGGCAACTCCCTATTCACACTCGGGAAAAAAAATACGGCGCGAGCTGAGCAGCAAGCGACTCACCGCTCATCCCGCCGTCAATTTCATCCAGTAGATCTGCTGCCGGTCCGCCCGGATGCGAACATCTTCCAGGAGTTGTCCAATGTCTGGCTTCGTCATTCCCTTATACCAAGATATGTTGTTCACTTTGACTTCCATTTTGCGCTTGAAGTCGATCAATTTCGGGCTCACCCAGACGTCGAATCGTGGAACGCCGTTTGTCTTAAACGTCAAGAGATTGCTGGCGGCGCTGACTTTCATCTCGATCGTCGCGGGATTCAGGTTTTTGCCGAACGGGTCGACCGCTTCGGGGGCGGTCGTTCGGCCCTTCTGAAACTCGCGAACCACCACGCCGAAGAATCGGTTGTCGCACTCCCTGGCCGTGACGGCCTTGAAGCTCTTGGGTGAGGGCTCACGGCGTCTCCGGTCCATCCAGTCGAAAACGGCGGGTGCTTCCTCGGGAAGATCTTCGAGACCTCGTTTCAAGTATTCTAGATACGTAATATCCCACGCCTTCATGATCATCGGCTTGAGGATCTGGTTGAAGACGACCTCATTCGCCGCCGGTGCGAGGTCACCGATCGCGACGTACAAGTGTGTCAACTCGGTGTTAAAATGGTATCGGTTCACATACTTGAACGGAAGCCCCGAGATCACGACCACCCCCGCGAAAAGGTCGGGATGTGCGAGTCCAAGGTCCCAGGCCATGTTGGCTCCCACGAGCTGACCTCCCAGAAAGACCCGATCGCTATCGACCGCATAGCGCTTTTTGGCGTCTCGTAACGCGAGTTCCACGGCGGCGTGTTCGCTGCTGCTGTATTTGTATTCTGTCTCCTGGGAAGAGAGCCGGTATTCCGGAGCGATCACGATATAGCCACGCTTGGCGGCTTCAGTCGACCACCAGGTGATCGCCCCCGCCGGGCCTTTACCATCGTGGAGCGCCACGACCGCCGGATAACTGCGGAGCGGGTGATATTCAGGAGGCAACGTCACGGTGTACTCGGTCGGCGCGGCGTTTTCGTCATCGCCGACACGATGAATTTTCGGCTTTCCGTCGGTCGTGGAGTCGTCGTTGAGCGGTGGCACCATGCGCTGAATCAGTCGTGTGACAACATCGACCTTTTTGACCAGGATTGGTAACGCTTCGTCCGTGGGAAGGCTTGTGCTATTCAAACTTGTGAGTAAGGCTTCGCGCGCGGGCTCATCTCGCGATGCGAGATACATCTGAACCTGATCCCGCATCGTCCAAAGGGTCAATGCGACACTGAGATCCTCGACGGCGGCATCTGGCCCGATCACGTAGCCCGACATGGCCAACGCGAACATGATCTCGGGCGACTTGGCCGTGTCGTCGCGAACTTTCTGCCACGCGAGGAAGCGGTCTCGAACCGTTTCCGGGGCTTCCTTGAGAGCCTTCAAAGTCTCGATGATCGGCTTCTTCCATGCGACTCGGGTCTTGGAGGGAAGCTTTTCCGAAAGGACTCGCAGATCATCGGCGAGCGCCGT
>JAYVYS010000893.1:0-2974 GCA_043784005.1 Isosphaeraceae bacterium | reverse complement strand
GGACGACAACACCATCGTCCACGTCCGCACCTTCGACACCAACACGAAAGAGTGGACGGAGCTCGGCAGCGCGACCTTCTCGGCGCTGGTTTCGGACTCGATTGCCGTGCTCGCCGGTCGGCTGGCGTTCCTGACGTATCCGTCGGGAGCGGGTGGCGCGATGATGCGGGCGATCCAGGTGGTGGACACCAGCGATCCGACGGCGCTGAAGAGCGTGGCGACGACGCTCACGCCCACGACGTCGCTCGCGACGAAGGGCCTCGTGGGCGTCGCGAGCAGCGGTGGGGTGGGCGGCACCCTCGGGCTCGTGCTGTCCGCTCCATGCGCCGCGGGGCCGTGCAACACGCTCAGCGTCCAGCCCCACATCGTCTCCGGAAGCGGCGTGTCTCCGGGGGTGGCGGTTCCGATTGGTGATTACCCCAACGACCCGCAAGGTAGCGCCGCGTGGGGGGTGAGTCAGACCAACTCGCGCTTCGTCTTTGCGTTCCCACCGCTGTCCGGCGCCAGCGCCTACGTCGAGCAGCGCGCGCCCTCGTCGCTCGCGCTGGTGGGCGGATCGAAGGTCGACGTCGGGATCCAGGGCGACGCGCTCCGGGGAATCACCATCGACGAGTGCGACCAGATCGCGCTCCTCTCCGAGCTGTTGAAGGACGTCGCCGCCTTCGCGGTCCCGCTCGATGGCAGCAAGAAGCCCGGCACGCACTCCCTTCCGAGCGCGGCGCAGCGGGTCGGCTACGAGGCTTCGTCGAGCTCGGTCCTGGTTCCTTTCAATCAGGGCCCTGGCAACTTCTATTTCAAGGCCTTCACGCTCAACACCAAGGTCGACCCGGTGTCGCTGAAGGAGCGCGTCGCTCCCGATTGGGCGCCGCCCGTCGACTTGCGTCCCGAGGTCGTCGCCGTGCGCGCCGTCCCCGCCCTCTGCCCGTGACAGGAACGAACCCCATGCGGACCACGAGACGTTTCGAGAGAGCCCTTTGCGTGCTCGCCTTTGCCCTCGCTTCCAGCGGCGCGCTCGCGGCGGACCAGCCCATCAGCGAAGCGGCCAAGCAGCACTTCGTCGCCGGCGTCAACCTGCTCAGGGACCCGGAGGGCGCGCGTTACGAAGAGGCGTACCGCGAGTTCAAGACCGCCTACGCTGCCACCCCGTCGTACAAGATTCTCGGCAACATCGGGCTCTGCGCGATGAAGCTCGAGCGCGACGGCGAAGCCATCGATGCGTATTCGAAGTACCTCGAACAAGCGGCCGATCTGACCGCCGCCGAAAAGAAACAGATTGTCACCGATCTCTCGACGCTCAAATCCGGCGTCGTTCGCGCCGTGGTCACGGTGTCCGTCGAGGGGGCCATGCTCACCGACGTCCGCGTGACGAGCAAGGGCGAGCGCATCACGAACCAGTACGGGCCGGTGACCGGGACGCTCGATCTCGGAATGCGACCCGGCCACCACCTGGTCACGGCCAAGGCCAGCGGGGTCGACGACCAGACGTGGGAATTCGACGTGTCGCCCGGCGGCAAGGAAGCGCACACGTTCACGATGAAGAGCGCGTCGTCCGGCGTGGCGCCGTCCGTCACCCCCGTGGCACCTCCCCCGACGACCGCGGCCGTCCCGCCGCCCCCTCCGCCCGTTTCCGCGCCCACCGAGAAAGTCCGCCCGACCCCGACCGGCGTGTACGTGGGGTACGGCGTGACCGGCGTGCTGGTCGTCGGTGGGGCGGTGACGGGGGTGCTCGCCCTCGGCAAGAAGAGAGCACCATCATCAAAACCCCGGTCAATCCCTTCATCGATGACCCGCAATTCAAATTCTTCTTTGGCGACCAGTTCGATACCAAACCACAAAGCAGCTCCAGTCTTGGTTCGGGTGTGATCGTCAGTCCTGATGGTTACATACTCACCAACCAGCACGTGGTGGAAGCCGCCGACCAAATCGAAGTCGCGCTGTCCGACGGTCGAAAGGCCAAGGCACACGTCATCGGTTCAGACCCTGAAACCGATCTGGCGGTGATCAAAATCGATTTGCCCGGCATCCTGCCCGCCATTACTTTCGGCCATCCCGAACAGGCACGCGTGGGCGATATGGTGCTCGCCATCGGCAATCCGTTCGGCGTCGGTGAAACCGTCACCATGGGCATCGTCAGCGCGCTCAATCGCGACCATTTGGGTATCAACACATTTGAAAATTTCATCCAGACCGATGCCGCGATCAATCCCGGCAACTCGGGCGGCGCACTGGTCGACAGCAACGGCAACCTGATCGGCATCAACAGCGCAATCTATTCGCCAAACGGCGGATCGCTCGGCATCGGCTTCGCCATTTCAGCCAACACCGCAAAAAAGACCATGGACCAAATCATCCAGCATGGTTCTGTCACGCGTGGCTGGGTCGGCGCAGGCGTGCAGGAACTCACCCCGGAACTGGCAGAGTCTTTTAAACTTGGCGACACCAAAGGGGTTTTGATCACCGAAGTGATACGCAGCAGTCCGGCAGCGAAAGCGGGTATGAAGACCGGCGATATTCTGATTGCCATAGATGGAAAAAACATCATCGACTCGAATGCCATGCTGGAAACGGTAGCCAATCTGCGACCCGGCAAAGTATCCCTGCTCAAAGTGCTGCGCAATGGGACAGCCATGGATTTGCAGGTGAAGATCGGCAAACGTCCGATACCAAAAGATGTGGCAGAGTAAAACAAAGTAGCACAGACTGCTATTGCCCCTCGGCTTCTTCCTTCACCTTCCTGCGCCCAATCCAGGCTGCGACGATTATGCCCGCCCCCGCCCAACGCGTCCGTTCATCAGTACGCTCCGACCGGTTGGACGACGACTTTGAAGGTGCGCCAGAGAATAACCGATCGTTATCAATCCAAAACAGATATATTGGCTAACTTCATCGAGATTGAGGACGAAGGCACGCATGAAAAGAAACTTTTTGACGAGTCGGGTGTGTTCGCCAAAGCCCAGCAAGCTTCAGAAGCTTG
>JAYVYS010000892.1:0-6711 GCA_043784005.1 Isosphaeraceae bacterium | reverse complement strand
ATGTCGGTGCGGGCGTGATCGCGGTTTCCGACGGCCGTGTCTTCCACCTTCAAAAACAGGCGGATCTTATCGCCGGATCGTCACGTTATGAAACTGTCGATCTTTCCATCCCCGGAGAGGCCATCTGGCAAGGCGACCGGGTCGTGTTGACGCTCGATCCCGATTCCGCTCGGGACGAAACGATCGACCTGGACCGCGTTTCCCCTCCGCTTTTGATCCGAGGTCCCGTCGCGGGCGACCGATTCGAGCCGCTGGGGATGGGTGGAAAAGCGACTCCGCTGAACGACTTCTTTCGAGGCCGCCGCATCCCGTTGAGCGTGCGGACAAGCACCCCCCTGCTCTGCGATCGCCTGGGGATCATCTGGGTGATCGGACACCGGATTTGCGACCGCGTGAAAGTCGGCACGGCGACCGTGTGCCGGGCCGGCTTGCGATGGGAGGTTCAACGCGGCGGCCAGAGGTGAAATCCCTTCAATGTCGTATGCACCCGATAGAGGCTTTTCCCCGCCGTGACGTACAGGATCGAGCGGTCGCTGCCGCCGAACTCCACATTCGTCGGCGGCTCGGGGACGGGAATCACACCTTCGAGTTTTCCTTGCGGCGTGAAGACATAAACACCTCCGGTCGGCCCTGAGCCCGCCGCCGCGACCACTTTCCCCGTGGAAGTGACGGTCATACCATCAATGCCTCGGGTCTTGCCGAAATCGTGAAGGACGCGAGGGTTCGACACCAGGCCCGTTACGGAAAGGTCCAGGGCGATTAAGGCTTGGCGATCGGGACCGCTGTCGGCGACATAGAGGGTTTTGCCATCAGGGCTCACGGCCAAGCCGTTCGGCTTCTTCGCGGTCGTCTCCAGTTTTGAGACCGCGCCGTTGGGGTCGATACGAAAGACCCCTTCGAAATCAAGTTCGCGAGGGTCGTCACCGACATAGCGCGGGTCGGACACATAAACGCGCCCTGCCTGATCGACGGCGACGTCGTTCGGACTGTTGAAGCGCTTACCCTCAAAGGCGTCGGCAAGTGTGCGAACCTTGCCGTCGCGATCGGTGATGGAAACGCGCCTGCCGCCGCCGGTATTCGCCCCTTCCGCCGCGATCAGACGTCCGGAAGGATCAAAGATCAAGCCGTTCGCTCGCCTGCTTGGTTCGCGATAAACCGTCACGGCTTTGGCTGCGGGGTCGTATCTCATGATCCGGTCGCCAATGTCCGAGAACAGGATGATGCCGTCGGCGTCGAGCGCTCCCCCTTCGGTAAAGCTCCCCTCCCCCCAGAGCTTTTCAAGGCTCGCGCCGGGAGCGAGCAGGCCCGCGGGTCCTTGCGATATGGGCTCTTCGGCGTGTGTCGTAAACACGATGAAAATCAATGTGATATATGCAAGCATCGGTTAGTGATTTCCTCAAAAGCGTGGAGACGGGAAGACACGGCCCGCGCGGCGGACCCTACGAAACGTCTAAAGCCAGCGCACGTACCAGGCAGTCGATCGCGTCGGTCAACACGACCGAGCCGAGCACGATCAAAAGCCAGCGCACGGCCAGCGCAATCACGACATCCCCTTTTCCCGGCGTGGCCTTTTCCTCCGCGTTCTTTCGCAAAGCCCGCCCTGTTCCGGGCAAGAGCAAGACGACGAGCACGATGAGAGGCATGACCCGTGCCGCGAACGCTGAGGGCCACTCCGTCACGTCGAACGCCGCGCCATAACGCCAACCCAGCGAGACCAGCCACGCGGCGAACACCGTCCGCAAGAGCCAGACAGGCAAGGCAAGCCACCGTGCCCAGCGATTGAGGCGTCTCAACCCAAAGCCCAGGGGTAAGTCAATCGCGATCGGGATCGCGGGCGCGACTTCACTGAGAACCACCTGAGCCGCGACGGCCTCCATCACTCTCGCCGCCCACAACGCGGAACCTACCGCCGTGATCGACCAGAGCGCCAGGCCGTAATGGATCAGGCCAATGAGCCGGACCGAGCGCCGCCGGTCGGCCCAACGCTCAGGCTCGGAACGTCTGAACAGCAGGATCGAGTAAGCCACGAGCAGCAGCGGAAGGCCGAGACAATTCCAGGCTGAAACCGACCACCGCCAGGCCGAGTCGAGCGATTCAAAATCGGGAGGCCAGGCCAGGTTCATCGCGCGGGAATCCGTGGCGCGGCCGGGTTCGAAAAGAAGAAAGGATGCGGGATCGGGGACACGGGTCCATGAGGAATGATCATACCCTCGTCAATGCCCATGGGAGCCGCCACGATGAAGCGCTCATCAATCCCCACCGGTGCCAGACGTAAAAACGGAGTGCCAATCCCGCGGGCGGGAACCGGGAAAGGTGCTTGCGGCAAGACCTGCGACGCGACCGGCGGCGTTTGAGAAAAGGGGACGATCGATCGTCTTCCCACGCCGCCCTGACTTCGTGCGTATGACGTGAGCGCCAGCGTGCCGACCGCGACTAGCGTCATCAACTGACCGAGGTTACGGATCGGAAACGTGCGGAATTTCTTGGATTTCTTCACGAAAGGTCGATCGAAGTACGGGTCCATCACTGTCCTCCGTGTGTGGTTGCGCCTCAATTGGGAATCGCGCCTTGACGTTCGAGCAGGAGGCGGGAGAGCTGGCCTTCGAGCCAGTGGTCGACGCGGGCTCGCGCGGGGAACCGCAATCCGACGAACACCGTGAGCACCGCGGCCAGGGCCAGGGCGATCGGATTCCCCTCCATCAGGTAGGCAATCGCCGCGAAAACCGCAGGGCCTTCCGACAAAGCCGCGGCCACGATGGTCTTGGTTTGAAAGATCATCACCAAGCCCGGGACATCTCCCGGGGGTGCGCCCGCGAGCGCTTTGCCGGCGGCAAGTTTCTTGCGCCAGGAGTCCGCCACGATCCCGGGAAGGACCACCGAAAGGGGCAAGAGCGTCGCCGCGAACAGAAAGGAAAGAACCGTCAACAAGGGAAGCTTCGCGTCGGCGGGAACCTGCGCCGTTCCGGCTTCGACCGTCGGCGCGGGCACGGGCTTCGGTGTCGAGGGACCAATCACAGCGCATATCGAGATGAACAGGATCAGACTAAAGACCAACGTGCCGACAATGATTCGCAGACTTCTCACGACGTGATCGATCAGGTCGGCGTGAATCGCTAATAGCATCGACATCGGAAGTTCGCCTCGACGAGTGAGCGGAACTCCTCTGAATCTTACAGGAACGGAATCGCCATGGCACGGCGCTGTCGGCGAGATTGATACGAGCCGGGCGTGATGGTTCGTTCGCCTCGGAACACCCGCTCCATGGATTCCAGCGCATCCCGGCGATTTCCGATGGCCTTTGCTCGACGAATTCGGCATGATTTGAGTCTGAGCGCGTTGCGAAGGCGATAGCGCCGCGGCTGGAGAGACGATCACGACCCCTCGTCCCGTCCACGTACTTCTGAGGGAAACCACCATGCCTCCGATGTTTACCAAACCCGTTCAATGCGGTGCGCCCGGCTGCCAAGATCTGGCCGAATACAAGATCGCCGCGCCATGGAGCGTGGGACGATTCTCGGAATTGAAGACCTACGGGCTGGGTTGCCAGGCCCATTACTCCAACCTCTTCCGCGAGGCGCTCAGACGCAGGAAGATCCACCCGCCCTCGCAGGAAGAACTTCAAGGCGAAATGGCCGTCTACAAGTTCGAGAAAGGCAAAGCCGCCGCCAAAGGACAGCTTGTCGCGAATCCGGAATGAACTCTGGTTCATGACGGATTCCGGGGTGATGACGGTTCGCGCCCTTGAATTCCGGTCGGAACAGGGCACAACCCCGGAAACCGTCGTGAACCCTCCCTCAAATCTCAACGATCCTTCACCCCATCCTTCTCGGGTTTGGCGGGGGCGGGTTCGGTCTCGCTGTCGTGCCACTTTAGGGCGCGGTAGTGGCGCATCGGGGCGATGCGCAAGATGATCTCGCCCTTTTGAAAGAGGCGGACGGTCCCCGTTGACTGGCTGACGACCACGGCCAAGGCGTTGGTCACGTTGGTGATCGCCGCAGCGGCCCAGTGGCGGGTTCCCAGCCCTTTGGGCAGAGTCAGCCCAGCATTCGGGGCGTCAATCAGACGGCAGGCGGCCTCGACGGTCCCATCGCGCGCGACCACAAACGCCCCATCCATCTGCGCGATCTCCTTGATGGCTTCGCGGACTTTGAGATCGCGGAGGTTGCGTTCTTTGCGGCGATACCCTTTAAACGGGTCGAAGCCGAGGGTCCGTGACCGCGCTATGACGTTGCGGACGTCTCCCACGACGATCAACGTGCCGACGCTTTTGCCTTCGCGCCCTTCGCGGCCGATCTCCACCGCCACATCCACCACGGCCTTGAGGGTTTCAAAAGGGACCGAGGTCTCCAAGGCCCGAAGGTCGCGCGAACTGAGGCGTTCGAGGTGTTCGCCCAGGCGGACGACGGTCATGGAGTCGAGCGTGTCGGACTCGAAACCGGGATAAACCACGATCACGCGGTCTCCCGCCGAGAGGTGGTCGTTGGCCACGGCTTCGATCAGCGCGAGCGTGATCCGTTCCGTCATCGCGACGTCGGTGGCGTCGACCTCCACGGCGATCAGACCGGCGTCGCGTACCCCCTCAATGGCTTTTTGAGCGTTCACGGCCACGAGGGTTTTCACTTCACCCGCCTCGGCCCGAATATCGTCCCAGTCCATCGGGCCTTCGGGCAGAATCATCAGGCCGTCAACCCCGAGGCGCGGCGCTGCCTGAAAGGCCAGGGCCAGCAGGTTCGTCGCCAACTTGTTGACGCTCGAGGTCACACGCTTTGTGGGGGTTTGAGGTGGCGATTGAAGGAAAATCCGCCTCCGGCTTGGCCCTCGACGGGACGGCGGGAGGCGGATCATGACTCCGAAAGTCGGACGGTCTGTGAAGGACCATGATCTCAGGTCACTTCTTCTCGTCCGCCTTCTTCTCCTCAGCCTTGGGCTCTTCCTTTTTCACTTCTTCCTTCTTGGGCTCTTCTTTCTTCTCTTCCGCCTTGGGCTCTTCTTTCTTGGGCTCTTCCTTTTTCACTTCTTCTTTCTTGGGCTCTTCCTTTTTCACTTCTTCCTTCTTGGGCTCCGGCTTCTTTTCCTCCACAGGCTTGGCGAGGGTGCCGTTGGCCTTGCGAACCGCCTCGATCTCGCGGACGAGGAAGGCGTTGCGCTGTTCGTACCAGGCTTTCAGACCGCCGGAAGGAGGAATGATGCGGACGTCGCTTTGGGCGGTGATCCCCTCGGTCTTGCCGAAGCCGGTGAACCATGCGCCGAAGACCTCGGGACTGACGCCGGTACGAGCCTTCAAGGAAGCCGCATCGGTCGCGCGGCCCGTGATCAGGATGTCGAGAATCGGCGGCGGGCTGATCGAGGACTTCACTAGACCGGCATCTTCCGCCGCGACGATCGCCTCGGCCACGGCCCTTCGCGCGGCTTCCAGCTTCTTTTCGACTTCGGGCGGGATCGGCGGAAGCGCCTCCTCTTTCTTGGGCTCCTCGGCCTTGGGCGCTTCCTTTTTGGCCTCGTCTTTCTTGGCCTCGTCTTTCTTGGGCTCTTCGACCTTCTTGGCATCCTGGGCCAAGAGCGAGGAAGTCACGTTCAGGCCGAGGAACGATGACAGCAACAGCGTGAGCATGGCGAAGCGGCGCACCATGAGTCTCCTTCAACGCAACATGGGGTGTTTCAGATCTTTGGTGAGGTCCGAGAAAGCCGGAACGACCCCCACCCTCGCGGCATTCCGCCAGCGAGTTTTCGCCCGAGTGTAACGGCCATTTCACTCGCTTGCCAGGGGCTAAGACAGAGCAAAGCCGTTTCCTCTTCCGCAAGTCCATCGATTTGACAGCATTTTGACTCCACCTGACTTCTACATGTCCCCCAGATTCAATGCCACAACGGAGGACTTTCCATTGCTCATGATCTCAACCGACAAGTCTGACCATCCTCCCCAGTTTACGTGAACAACGGGGAGTTTTTCCGAAGAGTGGGGAAAACGGGGATGTTCGGTGATGTCGCGTGCAGCGACTGCCGAAATGGAATGAGACCGGTTCGGATGTTTCGCCGAGGGCTGAACGGCCCTGATGCCGAAGGATTCGGCGTTGAATCAAGGGCGTGGGGAGGATACCGATGAGCGACGGCAAAAATCTGCGATGGGCGAGGCATTCCCGGCCAATGGTCGAAAACCTCGAAGAGCGGGCCTTGTTGAGCACCGCCGCCAATGGCATCTCGGCGCTTGCGACGACCCCGGTCAAAGAGTTCGACTACACGACCCCGCAGGGAACCCACGTTGCCATCCATCTTTATGGAAGCGGAAGTCTCTATGACAACGTGAACCACGTGGGTACGAACGTCGACTCTCACGGCGTGCTCGACCTGGAATTCTCCGGCACGAACGAGCAGACGGGCATCATCGCCTCCGTTCACGGCGGCGATGGACATCCCCAGCTTCGCATGCTCAAGCATATCGGGCTTCCCGCGGAGAGCCTTAGCGGTATCGGCAGCAGCTTGGTCAACGTGATCAAATTGAAAGATTTTGATCTCGTCGATGGCGGACGCATCAACCTCACGGGAGGTATTCACGTCCTCTATTTGAACTCTATCGGTGCCAATACCCAGGTGAGCCTTCGCGAAATTCCGCCCGCGCTGCTTGGCGGAACGAGCACGACGAGTTCGACTGAGAACGGCGTGACGCTCGGCTTCCTGCTCGACGTTTCCGGGGCGCGTACCCTGACCAATACC
>JAYVYS010000891.1:0-3853 GCA_043784005.1 Isosphaeraceae bacterium | reverse complement strand
GCAAGAAAATTGCGGTTGTAGGCTCAGGCCCTGCTGGTTTAGCCACCACGCTTGCCTTGGACGATGGTGGGCCTCGAAGACTCGACCCACCCTACACCTCATGGCCTCCAGTCGATCCGTAAGTCATCCGTCATCAACGCTTTGAAAACGAGATATGACGACGGTCGATATCAGTCGCCGTCATAGGCGCTATGCTGGCGACGGCGGGTCGACGTGAATTCCTCCACGGTGCCACGGGTCACAACCTCGTAAAGGGTCGCTTCCTTATCGCCCGACTTTCGGAGAATTCGCCCGAGTCTCTGCACATGTTCACGCACCGAGCCAGAGCCGGAGAGGATCACCGCCACATTGGCCTCGGGTACGTTGACTCCTTCGTTCAAAACGTGCGAAGTCGCAACGATGGGATACGCGCCGGAGTTAAATTTCATCAACACATCGCGGCGCTCCTTGGTCTTGGTCTGATGAGTGATCACGGGGACGAGGTACTGTCTGGCGATGGTGTAAACTGTCGCATTGTCGTGCGTGAAGATCAAGATTCGATCGCCGTTATGACGCTCTAGCAAGCGTCCAAGCAAGCGAAGTTTCGCAGGCGCGGCAAGGGCGAGGTCACGTTGAGCGCGATACGCCAGGTACGCCTGTCTTCCTGCCGGTGAGCGGTGCGCTGTCACGAGAAACTGAGCCCATGCGTTCGGCTTTCGCATATCGATCCCGGAATCGGTCAGGAACGATCGGTAGATTTCGCGAGCGTTCTCGTAACGGAATCGCTCCTCTTCGGTGAGGTTGACATAAAGCGTCTCGACTCGGTATTCCGCGAGAAACTCGCCGCGAAGTTGGGTGATCTCACGACGATAGACGATCGGACCAATCAAGACATCGAGATGCGTGTGGGCGTTGTCGGCGCGCTCGGGGGTCGCGGTCAGTCCGAGACGGTAAGGGGCTAGGGCAAGCACCGCGGCCTGACCGTAGGTCGGTCCGGGGAGGTGATGGCACTCGTCGAAAACGATCAGGCCGAAGCGGTTTCCGAGCCGTCCCATGTGAAGGTGGGCCGAGTCGTAGGTTGTCACGGTCAGAGGTTTGACGTCGTACGAGCCGCCGCCGATCATTCCGACGTCGGTGGCAAAGGTTAGGGTCAGCTCGTCATACCATTGATTCATGAGGTCGATGGTGGGGGTCACGATCAGGGTCGGTCGCTTGGCCTGCTCAATCGCGAGGTTGGCGAGGTGGGTTTTACCGGTCCCGGTGGGTAAGACCACCACGCCGCGTCCGCCCGCGCCCCACCAGGCTTTCAGGCCTTCGGTTTGATGGGGAAACGCCTCTTTCGCGACCTGAATGGGCCAGTCGACTTTCTCGTAGGCGTGGGCATTCCCGGCCCTGGCGATCTTGGCATCGATGAGGTGCTGAACGATCGCCCGGTAGTGGATCCCCTCAGCGCGATAGGCACCCGCGCGGGGATCGAACCGGACGCCGGGAAGGCCACGGTCGTCGCCCTCGGAGAGGCCTTCGACGAGAACCGTCCCGTCGTCGTAAACAAGGCGGACGGCCGGTGCGGGGCTGGCCGATGCCGTCGCGGCTTCGTGGGTCATCGCGCCTTCCCTCAACTTCGATGCTCGAGACACAACTTACTCTACCTGTCACCGGGGAGTGGCTCCAAGGGTCCGCGCGAAACCCGACGACCGCTCGATCTTACCCACGTCAGGGCAATCTGTCCCGTTCCTCGGGAGTGAGTTCGCGCCATTCGCCTGCCGCGAGTGTACCGAGCGACACCGGACCGACCGCGATCCGCACGAGTCTGAGGGTCGGAAACCCAGCGGCGGCGGTCATCCGACGGACCTGCCGGTTTCGTCCTTCGTGAATCGTGAGCCTGAGCCATGCCGTCGGGACGTTTTTGCGGAACCTGATGGGGACAGGTCGTTCGGGAACGTCGGGCGGGGTCTCCAAGAGATCCACCTTCGCCGGTCGAGTGGGGCCGTCACTCAGCGTCACCCCTCTTCGAAGGGCTTCAAGGGCCAACTCATCAGGAACCTTTTCGACCTGGGCGAGATACGTTTTCGGATGCTCGAACCTGGGATCGGTGAGGCGGTGAGCCAGCAACCCATCATTGGTGAGCAGTAAAAGCCCTTCACTATCTCGGTCAAGCCGACCGGCGGCATAAACGCCGGGGATCGGGATGAAGTCTTTGAGAGTCTGCCGACCCGACTCGTCGGTGAACTGCGTGAGGACGTCGTAGGGCTTATGAAACGCGAGATATCGCAAGAGGGCCGGGCGGGGACGTTCGGGACGACGTGGGGGTGGCATTTCAGGCGAATAACCGTGTTAGCCAGGCGAGGAGGTTGTCGACTTGGGGAGAATTGGCAGAGAAGTAGTGTTGTGTGATCGCAAGGCCGAGAGGCGACCCGGGCGATTCTTGCCAGGCCAGCCAGGTATGAATCAAGGCTTTTTGTCGGTGCCGTGCCGGAAATCTTTGTTCTTCAAAAGGTATCTCATCCAGAACGCGATTCGCGCGATTGAGGAGAGAATCTCCCAGCGGTAACAAGTGGGTCAGATAGTCTTCAAGCATGCCGGGTAAGGCGTTGTTCGGCATGATCCAGACGCCGACCCAAGGCAAAAACTCGTCAGCGATGACAGTCCCGGTCGGGTCGGGTTCGTCCGGAATGTTAGCATATCCTGCGTCGACGAGGATCGTTCTAATCGATGCCCAACGCGACCGGATGTCGGTATCCGCATCGATGATCACGCCTACTCGTTCCGAGCCCGTCAATAACTTCAACCGCTCGGGAAGCCGTTCGAGCAGTGTCGAGAGGCCTCTTTCGTCGTAGACTTCAAATTCCGGCTTGAAGTTATGATGCTTCAACAAAGCATACAACACATGTTGGTCGTCCGCACCTTCAACGACCAGTAGCTTCAGCGGGCTCATCCTCGAACCTCGATGTTACCTTCCACCGCGATCCCAAGTTCAGTCTCACTATATTCACCGACGAATAATCGACCCTTCTTTCGAGCGAGGCCAATCAGGATCCCTTCTTCCTCGCTCTCTTTAGCGGCCTCCTGAAAGGCTGCGATACATTCATAGCTGTGGGTGGTTGCAAAAACCTGGACATTCAATTTCGAGGCCAAGGTAAAGATGAGCTTCCAAGTGTCAGGCATCACCGAGTGATGGATTCCATTTTCCACTTCGTCGATCAAAAACAATCCTTCTCTTGCATTCACTAAACCCAAGGAGATCGAGAAGAGTCGGTTCAGCCCATCGCCAAGACTTTTTAGTGGGACCGGGAAGTCAGTATCCTGAATTGAAGCGAAAGGGACACGAAGCATCGAATTCTCGTCAATTCCTTTCAGGCCAACCTTTACGATCTCTGGGGCAACTAAACGGACGGCATCGCTGACATATTCTTCGAAGTGTGTAAGAGCGATCTTGTCCCAATAGTATTCGACGTCATGCGGATCAAGCCCGCCAGCGCCCGAAAAAATACAAGGAATTCGATGGTGGTCCAGAAATATGATTGACTCGTTAAAGTAATTAGAAATTCCAGCGAGATCGATAGAGTCGATCTTAGATCCAAGTTTGAACCATAGAGCGTGACGCTCACGATTATTCTTATCATCAGTGAAGAAGTTCGATCTGGATATATAAAGGGTTTTCTCTGAAACTCCGGAAGTCCCAATCGAAATCACGTCTTCCGAACACTCGCCCTCATTTGGATGACGACCAGTAAACAAGTATTGAACCGGAAGTGGTTTCTGCCTCAAGATGTCGCTGAGAGTGGCGGGTGACCGCACGCCGGCGGTCGGCGAGTTCTTGTCGAACTCATCCCTTCTACTAAAGATCTCAAGCAACAACTTTGGTGACGCGGGT
>JAYVYS010000890.1:0-2254 GCA_043784005.1 Isosphaeraceae bacterium | reverse complement strand
GGTAACTGCGCCATCGTCTCCTCGTAGGTATCGAGGTCGACTCCGGCAGACTTATAATTAACGGGCGCGGGGTCGGACATGGGTTTGGCGCGGAGAAGTCCATTTGAATTCGTTCGTCAAGACGCAAGGTCACATGATTGTATCATCGGCACGCCTTCGCGGCACTCGTTTCACCCTGGCAGGATGCTTGATCCCTTGGAACTCAAGGGCTATCTTAGAAAGCCTTCGCGGTTCCGGACGTCGGGGCTGCCGAGGCGTTGACTTTCCTCCCCGCCCAGCTTGCTGAACCACCCTACCTCATCAAAATTGAATCAGGAGAGCACGAGCATGCTACGCAAGTGGATTATCCTCGCCACCGTCGCGACGGCGGTCGCTTTGATGGCCACCGGGGTCACCTTCGCGGACGACGAGAACTCTCCGCTCCACAAGTTGATGGAAAAGGTGGGTTCCAAGAGCAACGCCATCAAGAAGGCGACCCGTACCCCCGTCGCTTACAAAAAAGATCGCGAGGCCGTCGTCAAGCACGCGGAAGAATTGATCGATCTTGGCAAGCAAGCTCGAGACATGAAGGAGTCGGCCGAGAAGCAGAAGAAGCCGATGGCGGAATGGCAGAAGCTTTGTGATGATTTCATCAAGAAATCTACGGAATTCAAGGATTTCGCAGAGAAATCTGGCACCACCAAGAACGATCAAGAGGCTGCCAAAAAGTCCTACGCTTCCGTCGCCGCAAGCTGTGCCGCCTGCCATGATGTTTTCAAAGACAAAGAATAATCGCGTGAGGATCAAGGGGGTCCGATCCCGAATCATGAGGCTCGGATCTCCCTTTGTCTTCGCGATTGTCGGGGAAACCGCCGCTCTTGGATCGCTCTTCTCAGAATTCTGATCCGCCTTCCCGCCAGCTTTCTTTCCTCGATTTGAGTTACCCCGACGTCGCGTCGAATCTCGCGCTCGACGAGGCGCTTCTCCTCGTGGCGGAAGAACAGCGAGCAGGCCCGAGTTTGCGCGTCTGGGAATCCCAAACGTACGCGGTCGTTCTGGGCGCGTCGAGTAGAATGCATGACGACGTGGACGTCTCGCGCTGTCTGGCCGATCGCGTGACGATCGCGAGGCGCTCCAGTGGCGGCGGGACCGTAGTGATCGGACCGGGAGCCCTCAACTTCGCCGTGGTACTCGCTTGCGATGCCGCTCCGGGGCTGCTCGCGGTCGACGTCGCGCAACGATTCGTCCTGGAAAGGGTTGCCTCGGCGATTCGGGAGACGGGTCTGAGCGCGACCGTTCAAGGCTCCGGCGATTTGACGCTTGGGGGCCGAAAGTTTTCAGGGAGCGCGCAACGCCGGCTCCGTGAATTCTTCATGGTCCACGCGAGCATTCTCTATGACTTCCCGATTGATAGGATCGCGGGATGGACCCGGCTCCCGGTTCGCCAGCCCTCCTATCGAGGTCATCGAGATCACGCCGACTTTCTGACGAACGTTGACCTCCCACGCGGTCGCCTGATCGATGCCTTGAAAACCGCGTGGTTAGCCGACGTGAACCCTCACAGTGCGATGGTTCCCGAGGATCTGGTTGAACGACTTGTCCAGGAGAAGTTTGGGGATCCGCGCTGGGTGGAACGACTCTAAATTCTCGATTCCCAAACGGCCAACGATGGACTTTTCATACAACGGGGGTACAAAAACGTTTTTCGCTTCATAGAATTATGGAAGATTGCCTAAAGCAATTCGGTAATCACAAGGATCGGCCCATCCTCAAGATGTGCTGATCAAGAAAAATGGGTAACGATTCGGGGTTTGGGACGCTTGTCATTTGCGTTATGCTGGAATTTCCGCCGTTAGGATCTTGCTTCGTAGGGACCAACCGACCACAAATCTACGACTTTCGCTTGGGCGAGGACGTCCGCCTGCGTGACCCCGCCCGACCAGGGTGTTTTTCTCATGAATCGCTCGACGGTCGCAAATCGCTGGAATCTGGAACTCCTCGAAGAGTATCACAACCGCTGGATGAGCGACCCCGGTTCGGTCGACGACAGTTGGCGGAATTTCTTTGAAGGATATGAGTTGGGGCAAGCCCACGGCGGGCCGTCCGAGCACGTCATATCTTCAAACGGCGATGGCGATGGTGACGGAGGCCGTGCTCAGTCCGGCGTGACCCGTCTGGTCGATGCCTATCGTGAGATCGGCCATTACCTCGCCGATCTCGACCCGCTTCAGATGGCGCCGGTGCGAGAAAGCCATGAGCTGCTCGACCCCTCCGC
>JAYVYS010000889.1:0-2249 GCA_043784005.1 Isosphaeraceae bacterium | reverse complement strand
TGAAAAGGGAAAAGATCCCCACCGCAAGGCTTGTCTCATGATCCGCCAGAGTCTTGACGAAGACTCAGCCTATGTCGATGTCGCGCTCCATGGTGACGGACTGACCTCACTTCAGTTTCGTGCGGCGAAAGGCGCGGCCACTCATGAGGTTCAAGCCAACGTCTCCGCGCCCCGGCGCTTGCGGATCGAGAAAAGGGGAAAGCATGCTCTTATGTTTCTGAGCGCCGGGGATGGGCCGCTCGGATTCTCCGGAGCGGCGGTACGTATCAGCTTCGATGAGCCTTTTTACGTCGGAATGGGCGTCTGTGCGCACAACAAGGATGTCACGGAAAAGGCAGTGTTCTCGAACGTGGAGTTGACGACGCCACTGCCGGCTTCCGCAGGAAAGCCAGTGCTCTATAGCACTTTGGAAACGCAAACGATTTCGTCGACCGATCGGCGTGTCGTCTATGTGACTCCCACACGCATCGAAGCTCCGAACTGGCTGAACGACGGGCGTTTTTTGATCTTCAACAGCGCTGGTAGGATTCACAAAATCTCGGTCTCCGGGGGCAAGCCCGAAACCATCGATACGGGTTTCGCGATCCGTTGTAATAACGATCATGGCCTTTCACCCGATGGCACCAGGCTTGTGATCAGCGATCAATCACAGGGAAAACGCCAGTCGCTCATTTACACGCTTCCCATCACCGGAGGCACACCAAGACTGGTGACTCAGGCAGGTCCGTCTTACTGGCACGGCTGGTCTCCGGACGGCAAGACCCTGGCGTTTTGTGGTGAACGCATGAGTGAATTCGATATCTACACCATCCCGGCTGAAGGAGGTGAAGAAACACGACTCACCACGGCGAAAGGGCTGGATGATGGTCCGGAATACTCCCCCGATGGAAAGTCGATCTACTTCAATTCGGATCGGACCGGGACAATGCAGATTTGGCGGATGCGTTCGGACGGTTCGGAGCAGGAAGCCGTCACGGCCGACGAGTATAACAACTGGTTCCCGCATCCCTCGCCCGATGGCAAGTTTTTGGTCTTTCTGTCCTATGCGAAGGATGTGATCGGGCACCCGGAAAACAAGGACGTGACCCTTCGCAGGATGTCATTGAATGACAAAAAAATCGACGTTTTGGGGCGATTCTTCGGCGGCCAAGGGACCATCAATGTCCCTTGCTGGTCGGCCGATAGCAAGAAAATCGCGTTCGTGACCTATCAACTGATTCCGTGATTCTTTTGCGAATTCTCAACTCTGCAATCCTTTGATCACGACCTCAAGAAATTCGCGAGCCCGCCGGGCGAGGACATCAATTTCTTCTGGAGCGGCGGGCGTGGGAACGAGCGGAGCGGCGATATTTTCGCAGCAGAGTGGTAAAGCGCGGCCCGTGAAGGCCACCGGATGCAGGAGCCGGTAATGATCGATCTCGCCGAAACCCGGGCCACAATCCTGATCTTTCGGAAAGTCGCGGTGATCCTTGATGCAAAAACTACGGACGACATCGGCACATGCTTTGATGTCGGGAATCGGGTTGACGTTGAGGTAATCCATCACGTTGCCGGCGTCGTAGTTGACCATGATCCCCGCGTCGTCGACCTCGCGGATGATCGACGCACAGGCAGCTCCGGTACCTGTCTCGCCTCCGTGTTGTTTGACGACAATTGTCACCCCGTGGTCGCGCGCCAAGGGTCCCAGTTGCTTGAAGCGATCCACCCAGAGCCTACGATTCCCCCCATTGGTATGGCCAAAGGTGAGAACCTGTCCGATGCCCGCGGCCTCCGCTTGAAGGATTCTGGTCTTCAACACACTCAAGGCCTCCGGCGCTTCGGGATAAATTCCCGAAAACATCAATAACGGCTCAAGTCCGAGATCCCGAGATTGCTTGCCGAGCACTTTCGCCCGTTCCAGAGGGGCATCGAGAGCGAGAACCTGTGTCGGGCCGGAGGTTTCCTCATGGGTCGTGTACCAGGCCACATAATGATAGCCTGCGGCTTTGATGCCCGTGAGCGCGCGGTTGAGCGGAAACCGAGCGTAGGGCAAGGTCATGCAGGCGATTTGAAAGCGGGTCGCTTTGCCTTGATTCTGCGTTTGCTCATTTGCCGCGTTGGCCCTCTTTGAAGCCGCGGCATTAGCCGACAAAGCCGTGAGCGCCGCCGCCGAGGTTTTCAGCCAGGATCGCCGATGGAGGTTGTTTTGCCGATCTTCACGCATCCCGAAACCTCCTCAAACGAAAGGAGTCTGCCCTGGAACGGCCACT
>JAYVYS010000888.1:0-5144 GCA_043784005.1 Isosphaeraceae bacterium | reverse complement strand
CCCTTCCGGCCTTATTTCGAGCGGATGAAATGGATTCACTAGAGCCGCGCTGAGATTGGGCTGGCGAAGCTTGCTCTAAGGGTATGGCCGCGGATCGGTTTGCAGGATTCACGGAGGATCATCCCATGGCCTTGCTAGAAGTCCGCGGATTAGAGAAGTATTACGCGCGCCGTAAAGTCGTTAACGGTGTCGACTTCGAGGTCAATCGGGGCGAAGTCGTCGGGCTGCTTGGACCCAACGGAGCCGGCAAGACAACCAGCTTTCGCATGACCATCGGCCTCATCGACGTCGACGGCGGCAAGGTGTTTTTCGACGGCCGCGACGTCACCTCGCTGGCGATGTATCAACGCGCCCGCGCCGGGATGGGTTATCTCGCGCAGGACTCCAGCGTCTTCAAGCAACTCTCCGTCGAAGACAACCTGATGGCGATTCTGGAGACCCGGCGCGACCTCAATCGTCGCCAACGTAAGGATCGCCAGAACGATTTGCTCGACCAGTTCGGCCTGACCAAGATCCGCAAGACCAAGGCCAATCGGGTCTCGGGCGGCGAGCGCCGAAGACTCGAAATCGCGCGATCGCTCATTACCGAGCCCAAGCTGATCATGCTTGATGAGCCATTCGCCGGAATCGACCCAAAAACCGTCGCCGAGATTCAAGACCAGATCCGTAGTCTCGTGGAAACGTATAACATCGGGATCCTGCTTACCGACCACCAGTTCAGAGAGACGATCCAGGTCAGCGACCGCATCTATGTGATTCGCGAGGGGAGAGTCTTTGCGTATGGCAACCGTGAACAGATTGTGAACAATCCGGACGTCCGTCGCTATTACATCGGCGAACGCTACGACGTTGGCCATATGAGCGATGAGCGACACGTCCACGCCATTTACGATGGAGATTCGCCTCAGCCTCGCGACGAGGCGTTTTCCATGGCCGTCGCGGCCGAACGGATGGTCCCTCCCTCGCTCGACGCCCCCATCCCGGTTGTCGGAGTCCCCGCGATTGAAATCCCTGGGCTTGACCCCGTGTCGCCCCAACTTACCGCCGAGATGGAAGGCGATTTCTCGCTCTTCCCGGCGAGCGAATCCGATTTGTTCGAACAGATCCTGGGGGGTTCGGTCACGATCATGGGAGACGTGATGATCGAGGAAATCGACATCCACAACGCATCAAACGCGAATGGTCCTGATTCGCGTCCTTGATTTGACTCCCGGATCAACACATCGCTTGTGTAACGAGGCTCCCTTCCCAGACCACTTCCGCTCTGTATTTTTCCAGGTTCTCCGTCTCCGAAGCACCTGATGTGGCATTCCGGCAACGTCGGTGGGGCTTTCGTCGTCAGAGGACTGGACTGGCCCTTTTGTTATGTTTCGATCATGGAACGATTGGTTTGTCGCTTCTATTCCTCCAACATTCCGAAACGATCGCGTCGCTCCGAGCACGAGGCCAACCGGGTTCCTCTTGCCCGGAACGGCTATCGATGACTAGATTTGTACATCGTTTCCAAAACCGGACGACCGTAACCCGGAGATTCTCGTCCGGGCCGGGGCGCTCCGACGAGTGACTCAAACGTCGTGAGTTTTCCCTTGAAATACAATCCAGTGAAGCGAGCGTTGAAGGCGGGGCAACCGCAAGTGGGGACCTGGCTGTCGCTGGGAAGTATTGTGGCCGCGCGTTTTCTGGCGCGTACAGGCCTTTCCTGGCTGACCGTCGACATGGAACACTCCCACACCGATATCCAGACCGCGGCGCTGATGTTCGGGGCGATCGCCGATGCGAATTGCGTTCCCATCGCCCGAGTCCCAACAGGTCGACATGATTACATCAAGATGGTTCTCGACTGCGGCGCGATGGGGATCGTCGCCCCGATGGTCATGACGGCCGACGAAGCGCGCACGATCGTCGCGGCTTGCAAATTCCCGCCCACCGGCAATCGCTCGCTCGGCGGCAGCCTGCACGCCCTGAATTACGGCTGTAGCGCCGAGGATTATTTCGCCAAGGCCGATGGCGAGATCCTCGTCGTGATCCAGACCGAGCATATTAACGCGGTAGAAATCGCCGATGAGATTTACTCGGTTCCCGGCATCGACGCAATCTTCGTCGGACCCAACGACCTGGCCGCCTCGCTTCGCCAACCGGACGGCACGCCGCCCGGTAAAGGGCAAATGGAAGACACTCTCGGCAAGATCCTCGCGGCGGCGAAGCGGAACGGGGTTCCTTGCGGCTTGCACGTGAATACCGCGGCCGATGCGGTCCGAAGGGCCGCGGAAGGCTGGCAATTCATCGCCGTCGCCTCCGAATTAAAGCTGATGCTCGAAGGCACAATGGAACTGGTCAAGACGGTTTATCCCGAACGCTCGGCGGCTGACCTTGCGAAATACTGATCCCTTGATGAACCGGCGCGTTGTTTGCAAGCCGAGGCGGTCGCACATCGCCACTGATTTGGCACACTTGTTCGACCTCGGCAACGTTTAGGAACGCCACTTTCGTTAGACCACGACGGCGAAACGCGACCCCCTTCTTCAAATCGCATTCAACGTTGGGACGGTTTCGTTTCCGACGCTCTCTCGAATCTCAACATGCGAGCACACCTATGAATCGACCCGATCATTTCGCCAAGCGTTCACATTCTTTGGTTGCCGCAATCAACGCGAAACGCCCCCGTCGCACTCCTTCGCTCGGGATGGAGCGACTGGAAGACCGTTCGCTGCTTGCGCTACTGTTTGGCAACGCTCTGGGAGTGGGAGGCAACGGCGCGACGGGGATCGAAACGACCGGGATCGCGATCGACGCGACGGGAAACCGCTACATCAGCGGGTCGTACAGCGCCACCGTGGATTTCGGTGGCAACGGTCCCTCGCTGACAAGCACCAGCAATGGCTTTCGCGACGGGTTCGTGGCGAAGTACAACAACAGCGGCCTGCTCGTCTGGCTCAAGCCGTTCGGCGGGACTCTCAACGATCGGGCGGCCGGCGTGGCGCTCGACGTCAACGGCGACGCGTTCGTCACGGGCTATTTTCAAGGCCCTGTGACCTTCGATCCCGGTCACTCGCTTGACTCGGGCTCGAAGGCGGCCGCGTTCTTCTGGGAACTCGACCCCAACGGCAACACCAAGATACTCACTTCGGCGGGAACGACCGGATCGATCCAACCCCAAAGCATCGCGGTCGATCCCGCCGGGGCGAACTTCGTGGTCGGCGGTTTTTTCAACGGGTCGATCACACTGGGAACCAAAGTTCTGACCTCGACCGGGAATAACGATGCGTTTCTTACCAAGCTCAATGTCAGTGGAGCCAGTTCAACGTTCACGTGGTCGTCGAAGCTCGCCGCCGACCCGAACAGCAATGCCCTGGTCAACGGGGTTGCCCTCGATCCGTCCGGCAACGTTTTGACCACGGGAACCTACAACGGCGCGGTGGACTTCGATCCCGGTCTCGCCATCGATAAGCGAAATAGCAATGGCGGTACCTATGATATTTTCGTGGCGAAGCTCGCCTCCGCCGACGGCTCGAAGGTCTTCGCCTACACCCCCAGCGGTGCCGGTGCGCAGGACACGGGCTATGGCAACACAAGCGACTCCGCAGGCAATATCCTCGCTACCGGTGCTTTTCAGGGGACCGATGCCTTTGTCGTGAACGGGTTGACAACCAACCTGTCCACCCCGGCGGGCACCAGCGGTTATTACCTGCTGACGATGAACCCGACCGGCACCGCAACCTTGGCACGATCGCTCAACGCCCTGACAACGGGCACCAACACGGGAACACCGTCGATCGCCGTTAATCCCTCGGGGACGATCGCCATCGCCACCACCTACACGGGCCCCTCGGGCGCTGCGGGCTTGCTGCCACCTCCCCCGAGCGCCGGCGGTTCGGATATCCTGGTCGAAACCCTCGATTATCAGGGAAACGTGCTCCAGGAGGCCTCGGCTGGCGGCGCATCGGATGACTCGGCGAACGGCGTGACCATCAACGCGACTGGCAAGGTTTCAGCGATCGGTGCCTACCAGGGGCCAGCAACCTTCGGCATCACCGTTCTCCCCAACAAATACGTGACGGCGCTCGGCACGAACATTTTTCTCGCCTCGTTGAGCCCCCCCGTGGTGATTCCGGGCGACTTCATCGGGAATCAGACCACCCAACCCTCCGTCTATCGCCCGTCGACAGCGGCATGGTATGTCCAAGGGCTTCCCGTCAATAATTTCCTGCCGTTAGGAACGCCCGGAGTCTCCTTGCCGGTGCCGGGGGATTACGAAGGAATCGGGCACGCACAGCAGGCGGTCTATAACCCGACGGATGCCTCCTGGTCCTATCGAACGAGCGCCGGTACCATCGCCCCGCTCGGGGTGTTTGGCTGGCCCGGTCACGACATTCCCGTCCCGGGAGACTATGACGGAATCGGGAAAACCGAGTTGGCTGTCTATCGGCCCCAGACCGCTGACTGGTACGTGCTAAGTCCCAGCGGAGGCCGGCTCCTTGGAAACTTTGGCTGGCCTGGTCACGACATCCCGGTTGCCGCCGATTACACAGGCAACGGCGTAACCACGATGGCGGTCTATCGACCGACGACGGCCGAATGGTTCGTCTCCGGACAGCCAGCCGTGCCGTTTGCCGTGTTCGGCTGGCCCGGTCACGACATTCCCGTTCCGGGTGACTATGGCAAGATCGGCAAGTCGGTCCCGGCGGTCTATCGGCCCGAAAAAGCCGACTGGTACTTCTCCGGCAATCCGAACGTCTTTACCAATTACGGCTGGCCGACGCCGTTCGGCGTTCGAGGTCTCAACGACATTCCGACACTCGCACACTTGGGCACGCTCAAAGGGTTTCCCTTTTTCAACGGCGACGGCTCCATTTCGAGCCTGGGTAAACCCTCAGGTGGAGCGTTTAGCGGAGGTGCCGAAGCGAGTCCTAAGACGTCCGTAAAGATTACCATCACACCCGCGTCGGCTCGACCAGCGCCTTCATTCTTGAAATCCCCTCCGCGACGACTCGCGCCGGGTCAGCACTCCAGAGTTCGGGATTGAAGAGTTCGAGCGAAAGTGGTCCACGGTAGCCAATCGCCCGGAGGTTGGTGATCACTCGGCGAAGGTCGGCGATCCCGTCGCCGACCATCACCCGGTCCGCATCGGTTTGCGTTCGAGGGTC
>JAYVYS010000887.1:0-6857 GCA_043784005.1 Isosphaeraceae bacterium | reverse complement strand
TCGGCCGTTTTCGGCGGACCCGAAGTGGGGCGGGCGCTTGTTGAAGCGTCGATTGACAAGGCGATGTTCACCGGCGGGGTCACGAATGGCCGTCGGGTGATCGAAGCACTGGCTGCGCGAGGCATTCCCGCTGTGGCCGAACTCTCGGGGTTCGACCCGGCGATCGTTTTACCCGACGCCCCCTTCGAGGCCACTGTGAAGGCGCTGACTTGGGGTATCTTCCTGAACGCGGGACAGACCTGCGTCGGGATCAAACGGATCTATGTCGTGGGCGATCCGACTCGCTGGGCGGAGGCCCTCGCGACAGCCGCCCGCGCTCTCCGGATCGGCGATCCCGCGAATGAAGATATCGACCTGGGTCCCCTGATCTCGAACGCCGCGCGCGACCGCTTTGAGGGATTCATCCGAGCCGCGATCGACGCCGGTGCAAAGCTTATCACCGGTGGCGAACCGATTGAAGGCGTCGGATCATTCCACGCTCCGACGGTTCTGACCGCGTACGACGCCGCGCCCGAAACACGACTCGCGGGCGTCTTTGGACCCGTGGTCATCGTTCGAGGACTTCCTGACGTTGCATCGGCCATCGCGGCGGCAAATGCGAGCGAATATGGTCTGGCCGCGAGTGTCTGGTCGAAAGATACGCGCGCCGCGAAGGCGATCGCCGCGCGACTTGACGCCGGAATGGTGACCGTCAACGACGCCGTCACGCCGACCATGCACGCCTCCGCCCCCTTCGGAGGGACGAAAGCCAGTGGTTATGGACGGAGTCATGGGCCACAAGGCCTGCTCGAATTCACTCAACCGAAAGTGGTTTTCTCAAGGCGAGCCGGTGGCTTTCGCCCCAATCTCTATCCCTACGGAACCGGCCCGGTGCGGTTTTTTCTCCACGCCTACATGAAGCTCTTTCGGGGTTGATGAGAGTTCAAAAGCAAGCTCAAGCCCCCTCGCCGTGTATTGTGAGAAGATCTCGGGCTGAGGGCACGCGGGAGTCGAGGATTGCGGCTGGTCGTTTTGGTATCGGCTTATTACAATTCACTCGTCGAATTGTGTGAGTGACAGTAACATTCAAGAGCCGAGCCTACGGCACAAGTTTGTCCGCGGAATGGAGTGAACGGATTATGGCCAAGTTGCGACTTCTCAAGACGGGCCATGGCGACCTCTGCCTGGCGGAATGGGATCAGATGCGGCCGGAAACCATTACTGAGGCCGAAGCCGCTTTCGCCGAGCATTTTACTCCCGGCCGGCTCGCGTTTCGGCTCGACGGACCCGGCCAGACGCGCCCGATCCTTGCCTTTGACGCGGCGGCCCCCGAGATCTTGCTCGTACCAGCGATTCAGGGGGGTTGAAGTCTGTAGGGATGACGTAATTTCATGATCCGCACGGGTTATCTGCGGTGGGAGATCGACGTCCAGGACGTTCGGAGCGTGATCGACGCGACCGCCCGCGAAGTCATCTTCCACGCTCGACCGAGTTATCGCGTGGTACGGGTCAAAAGCAACGGCCACGCCGACGCGGCCGAGCGATTCGTAACGGGCGAATCGACTTACGACGACGTATTGCGATCCCTCCACCGCGACGGTGGCGAGATCGATGTCACGATTCCCGACATCGGCCCGCGACCGTTCCGCTATTCCGAGAGCGATCGCACGAAAACCCCGCGATTCTGGATGGAGAAACTGCAGCGCGAGGCGAACGCTTTCGCTGTCGATGTCGTCCGCGCCGCGGCGTCTTTTCCTCAAATGGTCATCTCCAATCCCGCGTTGCGAGCGGGTTACGCCCGGCTGGTCGAGTGGGAAATCTTCCGTGTGATCGAAGGGCGAAGCACTCCGCAGCCCACCCGCGACGATGAGCCGATGCTGCTGGATGTCACCGCTTACCAGTCCGGGGTACCCGAACTGGTCGCCGCGGAACTGGTGCGCGACGTGGTCACACCGAAGGAATTCGACGAGTTTTGTCGATTCGACTATGTGACAGTTTTGAATGGCGGGCGTTACTTTCGCATTCCTCGCCGGCCTCATGCGCTCATTGAGGTCTGGGACGCGAAGACCCAGCGTCCACTGGCGCGGCTTTGTGTGGTCTTTCAAGACCCGGGAATGCCGCCGTCGGACGAGGTCGTGATGAAGTACCTGCTCGCCAAGCATCAGCCTGATCTGCTTTGGCAAGTCGGCGTCAAGTTTAGCCCGCCCGCGGGACGATTCGAGGCGATCGCACCGAAGCGATGGACAACGGACTGACGCCCCGATTCTTCATCTCCGGGTAGGCCGCTCGGCTACGCCGCTTTCCTGCAAATCCACACTTGCGCGAGATCGTCTTCGCGAACCGGTCCGAAGGCCATCTCGACTTCGAATCCAGCCTTCCTCAGAATCTCATCCAAATCCGCTCCAAACTCGGTAAAAACAGGGTAGCCAACGTCTCCGCCGGGATGCCGGATCTCAGGCTTGAGATGCGCGACCGTTCCGTCGGAATGCAAAATGGAGCGAGGAAACGTGTGGGGAACGTCCGGCAGTAAAGGAACAGTGAAGATGTGGCGTCCACCGGGTGCCAGCACGCGATGAATCTCGGAAAGAGCTGTCTGAAAGTCGGGAACGTGTTCCAGGGATTCGGATGTCAAAACCAGGTCAAACGCGGCGTCGGAATAGGTGAGATGAGTCAGGTCTTCACTTCGGACTTCATCGGCATTGCCCTCGGGATTGAAGTCAGAGTAGGTGAGTTCTGGAAGACTCGAGAGTATCTGATGGAATCCGTCGATCCGATTGATCTCGGCGACTCGTAAGGATCTCGCCTCGTTCGATCGGATCCACGTGTTGATTGACGAAGCCGGGGCAGGGGGGGTGCCGACGGGATAAGTATCGAGTACGACTCTGGCCAGCCTACGACCTCGAAGCTTCGTCCCGCACCAGTGACAATCCGACGATTCCTTGGTCGCGAGGGTCTCGGCCCATTTGGGGGTGAGCCCCCAGAGCTCTTCGAGTTTCGGCGAAATCACGCGCCGTTGATAAAGCCATGGCCCGAACCGCCCGCAGACGTCGCACCATCCAAACCGGCGGTGCCTCACCGCTCCGAGATATTCCCCGCCGCGGATTGCGAGGCGATAGCCTCCGTTCCACATCGGCAAAACAAGCGGCTTCAGCCAGGCGGGGGGTCGTGGTTTTGTCATCGTTGAGGAAGTCTCATCCACGCCTTCCGACAGATCGGGCGACCTTGACCCTTGGCACATGCTGGGCTACGATAATCTCACGTTAGCTTGCGGTTTGGAAGATACGTAAACTCCAGTGCTTTCAACACTCTAGGACGGCTTGAGATGGCGTATAGCACGGCGGTTCCTCGGCATAAGACGCGGGAAGTCGGACTCGGCGACCATGTGGTCGGGGGCGACAATCCGATCTGGGTTCAGTCGATGACCACGACCAACACGTTCGACGTCGCGGAGACCGTCGCGCAGATCCAGCGACTCGAAGAAGCCGGGTGCGAGATTGTTCGCGTCACCGTCCCTAAAAAGGAAGATGTCGAAGCCTGCAAGCTGATCCGCTCCCAGATTAAGATCCCGTTGATCGCCGATATTCATTACGACTACCGGATGGCCCTCGCCTGCCTGGACGCAACCACCGCCGACGGTCGCCCGGCTGTCGACAAGATCCGGATCAATCCGGGCAACATCGGCGGTGCGGAGCGCTTCAAGGAAGTGATTCGCAAGGCCCGAGACAAGGGTATTCCGATGCGAATCGGAGTCAACTCGGGAAGCCTCGAAAAAGACCTGATCGACAAGTACGGTTTTCCTTGCCCCGAGGCGATGGTCGAAAGCGCTTTGCGATCGATTGAAATGGCCGAGTCACTCGGTTACCGGCAGATGATCGTTTCGCTAAAAGCAAGCCACGTTCCGACGGCGCTTGAATGTTACACGCAGTACGCCTCGAAGTGCGACTATCCCACCCACGTCGGCATCACCGAAGCGGGCTCGAGAGAATACGGGACCCTCAAGAGCGCCGCGGGAATCGGGGCCATCGTGTTGCGAGGGATCGGCGATACGATCCGCGTTTCGCTGCTCGGTGATCCTGTGCCGGAGATCGCCGCGGGTTTCGACATCCTTCGCGCTTGCGATCGACGGGTCACCCGGCCCGAGGTCGTCGCCTGCCCGACCTGCGGCCGGCTTGATATCGACCTCGAACGGATCGTGGCCGAGGTCGAAGCCAAGATGGCTCACCTCAAGGACCCGTTGCGGATCAGCATTCTCGGCTGTCTGGTGAACGGTTTCGGCGAAGCGAAGGAAGCCGATCTCGGGATCGCGGCCGGGGCGGGGAAAGGAATCATCTTCAAACGCGGCGTGCCGATCCGGCATGTCATGGAAGCGGAGATGGTCGAGGCATTGCTCGAAGAAGTGGCGCGATTCGCGGAAGAAACTCCAGCGCTGAAATCCTATCAAGAGAAGGAAAAAACCAAGAAGAAAACCGCGCTCACCGTTCTAAACTGAGCGTCGCGTTCACTCAGCCTTTCACCGCGGCAACCGCCGATGGCATGTTTAAACTGATCGTGAAGAGTTTGTCGATCCGCATCATGCGAAGAACATCCATGATGAACGGGTCGACATTGACAATCGCGACTTTCCCCTTGCGGGTGTCGATCCTGCGCTTGAGCGTAAGCAACAGTCCGATGTCGGAACTGGCCATGTATTGAATCGCGGCCAGGTCGATCACGAATCGCGGGTCTTCTCGTGTTTCGATTGTCTTATAGAGCCATTCGCGCTGAGTCGTTGTGTATTCCTCGATCTTGGTCTCTTCGACCGTGAGGATCAGGACCCCATCAGCTTCGTGGCTGCAATAGTTTAGCATCGAAGCGGCCCTCCCGAACCTCTCGGGTTGAACAACCCAGTCGTCTGTCGATGAAAGGTTTTGACCCATAGCCGGCGGCTTGTCAACCGCCGTGATGTTTCCAATCAACCCTGGACGAGATCCCAGTAGAAGTCGATCGTCCACCTCGCGATGCTTGTCCAGCTAAAGAAATGTTCGACCCGCTCACGCGACCGAAGCCCCATCCTCCGCAGTCGCTCGGGGTCGTCCAGAAGGCTGTTGACAGCATTTGCGAGATCGAGTGCGAACCGCGCCGGGTCTTTCGGCTCGAATTCGGTCTTGCCGATCGGCACGAAGGGAACAAGGAGGCCGGTCTTATCATGCACGACGACTTCCATGATCCCCCCTACGGCCGAGGCGACCACGGGAGTCTCGCATGCCATGGCTTCGAGGTTGATGATTCCGAAAGGTTCGTATACCGACGGACAGACAAACAGCGTCGCATGCGTGTAGAGCGGGATGATGTCTTCCTTGGAGATGATTTGCGCGATCCAGATGATCGGATTTGACGACTCACGACGGGCCTCCTCGACCCGTTCCTCCATTTCTCGACCGATCTCTGGGGTGTCGGGCGCGCCCGCACACAGGACCACCTGAACGCCCGGTTCAAAGTCCTTGATCGCCTTGACGAGGTGGATGATTCCCTTTTGCCGCGTGATCCGTCCGACGAAAAGAACGAACGGCTTGTCCGGATTGATCCCGTATTTTTCAAGCACAGCGCGGTTCGGCGTCGGCCGGTACTGGTTCAGGTCGATGCCGTTATGGATGACCCGGATCTTCTCATAAGGGACGCCGTAAAGCTGATGCACGTCCTCTTTCATCGCCTCCGAAACGGCGACCACACCATCGGCGTTTTCGTATGCGGTTCTCTCGACCCACGAGCTCGCATGATAGGCAGAGCCGAGTTGCTCGACTTTCCAGGGCCGATGAGGTTCGAGCGAGTGCGTCGTGAGAACGAGCTTTGCGCCGGTGAGCTGTTTGATCAGGCATCCCGCTAGATGGGTGTACCACGTATGACAATGCACCACGTCAATGTCGGCGAGCGAGCCCGACATTTCGAGGTTTCTCAGCATGGTCTCTAGAAATTTGACGTGACGCGGGTCCTGCGACGGGAGCGTGCAATGCGTCGTGAAGCCCGTGACCGAGAGGTTGTCGTCGTGAACGGATTGATCGCCGAAGCAGAGGATCTCGACCGAATGGATGCCTCCCTCCACCCGTGTGAGCTCACGGGTGAGGTACTCGACATGAACTCCGGCGCCACCATAAATGTAGGGAGGATACTCGTTCGTCAAAATCGCGATGCGCATGAGGTCATCCTGGGACGCCGGGCCGAACGAATCGCTCAATCGCTTCCATGACGATAAACCGGAAACGGCGGCGGGACCAGCGTATGGCACCCCGGAAACGGGAGAAGGATTCGTGGGAGTCGCGCGTTCAAAAAACGATGGGTGAGCGCTTCTCGGCCGCTTCTTCCATGAAGCCTTGATTCCTTGCGACCATCGCCTCGGGCTCGGAGAGGGTCCCTTCGAGCAAGAGCGCGTTGGCCCAGAGTTGGAGGGCGCATGTCTTGATGAATCCGTCGTGGTCGTGGTTCGCGCTCAAGGTGCTCAGTCTTCGAATCAACGGCGCCGCGGGGTTGAGTTCGAGAATTCTTGATGATTCCGGGAAATCCTTGTTGGCCATCTTCAAAAGCCGCTGCATCTGCGTACTCAGGCCGCCATCGACATTCACAAGGCACGCAGGGCTGTCGGTTAGGCGTTTCGATTCACGAACTTCCTTGACACGGTCCCCCAACGCCTCCCGAAACAGACCCACCACGCGGGCGAGATTCGCCGAAGAAACCGGCTCTTCCGCCTTCTTTTCGGTCTCGTCATCCGCCGATTTCTCCGACGACTCGGCCGGAAGCTCGATATCGGCGGTGTCGATCGAGACGACCTTCTTCCCTTCGTAAGCCCCTAGGGCCGACATCACAAATTCATCAACCGGGTCGGAGAGGAAAAGGACCTCCAGACC
>JAYVYS010000886.1:0-12030 GCA_043784005.1 Isosphaeraceae bacterium | reverse complement strand
GTGTTCTAACCTCATTTCGCAGGACGCAAGCTCTATGTTTCAAGCCCAAAACGACTTACCACAGGTCGATCACGCGGTGGGGATCAGCGAGAAGTGTCTGAATAACTTCCCGATTTCACACCGGCTCGGGGACGGCCCGATAGTTCCACTTGGGGAGGATCTTGTCGAAGACGATCTTCATTGACGTCTTGAATCCCGCGGCACACTTGCGGCCTGTCTGGTACACCTTTTCAAGGATGCGAACGCTGATCGTCAGGCCCGCGGCGGTTTCGGTCTTGGAGATGTAATGCCGCACCGTCTCGAGATTCCGGAAGATCACGCCGCGACACGCCCGTGTCACATGCGGGAAGAGGCGGTGCTCAATCGGGTTGTACTTCGAGCAGTAGGGCGGGTAGTGGGCCACGCGGATCTCGATGCCCAACCGGTTCGCCAGCTTCTGTAACGCCTCCTTGAACACATACCGCGATGCACTGTTACTACCGCCGCCGTCACACAACACGAGCACTTTCTTGGCCTGCGGGTAAGCCTCACGCCCATGATTCTCCCACCACGTCGCGATGCTGTCACAGGCCAATTCGCTGGTGTCGTGGCTGGTGTTCAGGTGGACGAAGCCTTGGTTCCGACCCACGTCGTAGACTCCGTGCGGGATCACCGTCCCCGACCCCGCGCTGCCGAAATCGTGATCGTTGACCTCGACCGTCTCCTGCGTTTCGATGACCCCGTCACGGTAGAAATCGCCCAGTAACTCCTTCTTTTTCGTATCGATGCTGATCACGGGCAAGCCGGCTTTCAGGTACTTCTTCTTGAGGCGGGCGATGTTCTCGAACTGGGCGTTGCGATCCGGATGGCGGGGTCCCATCGTCTTCTTCTTCAACGCCTTCCTCCTGCGGTACCCGTGCGTCTTGAGCAACTGCGAGACGACGTCGCGACTGACAGGAGTCCCCTGGTCCTTCATCCGCTTGGCGATCTGCCGCCGCGACAAGTTCGTCCACTTCACCTCCAGCCGCATCGGATCGCCTGCGGTGTGGTCCTCGAGCACCTTCCGGAAAGTCACTTCGAGAGCCGGATCGAACTTGATCAACCGTTTCCGTCCACCCCTTTTTTTCGCGAGCGACCCGTGTCGAGGTCGTCCGCGCCCTCCAGTTCCCCGAGTCCCAGCCGGATGGTCTTGGGATCACACCCCAAGACATCCGCGATGTACTCGATCCCGCCGTGCCCCAACTTCGCGGCCTCGATCGCCGCATACCGCCTTCGATCGTTCTCTCTCAATGAATCAAACAGCCTTCTCATCATCCGTTCGACTTCCGGTGCATAGCCGTCCATGTGACCCTCCGTGATGCTCCTCTGCGAAGCGAAGGCCTGATATCATACGCGAAGCAAGACCGGGAAGTTATTACCGGCCTGTTCCTAAGAGTGGTGTTATTCCAAAACAGACCAAGCAATACGGCTGCGGAACCGCTTGCTTGGTTTTCGTTGTCGCCTTTATGGTCTGGACCGTTGCGTTTGCCCCGAAAAAGCAACCGGGACCTGACAATCCGCAAGTCCAGGTCGACTTGCCGCCTTATACGATGCTTTTTGAAAACGACAAACTTGGTGGAGGTAGGTTCGGGGATGCTTTGGTTCCGTCGCTATCGAGGACGACTACGCTCGAGGAGCGAGAACGTGTCGCCCGTGGAATTGCAGCGAACGAACGATTGACAAATCTGTCAATATATTCAACTAATGAGGCCTACCAGGCGAATGTCTCGGCCTCATACTCGGACGCTCACCCTGACGCGATGAAAAGTGGTTTTCTTGGATCGCTCGACCAAAACGAGTTCCGGCCGGCCAAGATGACTTATCCGTAATGGGGTCCGGCCCTGTGACGTCGTGCCTGGGTCGTTCAATGTCGCGTTAAGGTTCTGAACGTTGCCGGCAATCGCGTGTCCCCGTCCCCCGTGACCAAGAGCACCCATGGTGAAACCCACTCAGGCGGACATGAGAATCAGTCTGGAAGACGCACGATTCTTCTATGAAAAGCTCGCCCCAATTGTCCGCGGATCGGAACAGCAACAGGATCACGAACGGATTCGCCGGTATTTTCGGGCCTACCTGCACTGCTGGAAATGCGTCCTGCACTTCGTTCGAGAAGTAAAAGGGCTCAAGGGTGAACGCTGGAGTGGCTGGTGTGAGAGGTGGGCAAGGCAATTAGACCCGAGCGACTCTGAGTTATTTAAATGCCTCCGCGAGACCCGGGATCACGACACGCATTGCGCAATAATCGAGCTTAAGGGCGAAATCGCCGGCGGACTCTTTCCCATAGTCATGTTCCTGCCGGGCAAGGACTCGGGCCATCCTCGGGAACTGATCTCCTGCTGTGAACGTGGCCTTTTCGTCGCGGAGCATTTGATCCGAGTGTACCCGAGTGTTTGTTGACCGCCGTCGGCAACCGGGAGTCTCGGTCCCCTGGCATCTGTGCCAAGGTCGAGCGCTTCCTTGCCGACGTGTTCCGCCAGTTCGGTCACACGTCTTGGGACTGACCCCCTGCCCTATCCGCCCGGTCTGATCCGGTCGAACATCTTGACCGCTCGAGATAAATGGTGTCAGTTCCGTAGACTGGGTCAAGACCCAGCTTACGAAACCTTCACCTATGCAACGATGTCTCTCTCATGGCCGCGTGCAGTATAATGGATCAGTTTGGCATCGCGATCGACGCTAAGACGGTCGTCGTCGAACGGGTGCCCCGCGTGACGCCCGGCCTCAAAACGTGATCCCCGCCGGTTCGGGTAATCATGTCGTAAACTCGAGCTGACACCAATTGTTCTTTCGATTTATTTCCCTGCTTGGTTCGTCTTTGTGAGCAGATCGAGAATGGTCGGTGGATCCACTGGTTTGACGAGGTGATAATCGAATCCCGCATCTTGAGACCTCTGCCTGTCTTGCTCCCCACCCCAGCCCGTCAGCGCCAAAATGGTGATAGCTTTCAATCCCGGCATCTGCCTCAGGCGTCTAGCGACCTCGTAGCCGTCCATTCCGGGCAGGCTGATGTCCATCAGGACCGCCTCGGGCCGAAATGTCTGGGCCACCGCGAGCGCCGAGGGGCCGTCGTGGGCGATCTCAACATCCTGGCCGTACAGCCGTACCAGCATCTTTCTCAGGACGTTCACCGAGTCCTCATCGTCGTCCACCACCAAGATGCGATGGCGGGGCCAACTTGCCCCGGTCGGCTTCCGCATTTCTTTCGACTCGGGCAAATCGTTCGCGGCCAGGACGGGGAGCCGGACAATAAACTCGCTGCCCCGACCCGGCCCGTCGCTTCGGGCCTGAACGCTCCCGCCGTGAATCTCCGCCAGACTTTTCACCAGCGCCAGCCCCACCCCGAGCCCGCCCTGCGATTGGCCGGACGAGCGGCCTTCCTGCACGAACAAATCGAAGATCTTGGGTAACATCTCGGGGGCAATCCCCACGCCGCTATCGCGCACGCTAATCATGACCTCATACGTTCGCTGTCGAACGCCCAGGGCGATAAGGCCGCCCGGCTCTGAATATTTGGCGGCGTTGGTCAGGAGGTTGGTGAACACCTGAGCCAAGCGGCTAGGGTCCGCATTCAAAAACACCGGCTTCGCAGGAAGCGAGAGTGTGAATTTGTGACCCTTGGCATCAATGACGGGCTGGGCGGTCTCCACGGCTTCGGCGATCACAGTCGATAGATCCACCCGTTCCCTATGGAGGTCCGGCTTGCCTTGCATGATCCGCGATAGGTCGAACAGGTCATCGACCAGCCTGACCATCTGCCCGATCTGACGCCCCATCATGTCTCTGGCCCACCGGACCGTCTCGATATCGGGATCTTCGGGACCGAGCATGGCGAGGGCGTTGCGGAGCGGGGCCAGCGGGTTGCGGAGTTCGTGCCCGAGCATGGCCATGAACTCGTTCTTACGTCGGTCGGCCGCCACAAGATCAAGAGCCTGGCGGCTGACTTCCGCATGCAGCCGCTCGACTTCGGCGGACTTGCGGGACAGTTCTCGGTTGAGGACGACGACCTCGCTGTTCACCCGGCCCAGTTCGTCGTAAAGGTTATTGGGGAGCCAGGTCGGGAGAGCCAAGGCGTCCTCTCGACTCATCCCCGATACCGGCGTCTCGCCCGTTGCCAAACCTTTGATCGGCACATCCATGAGACGTTCGGCTAGGCGGCACGCTTCGTCCGCATCGGCGGCTTGACCATCGGCCCCGACACGCTGCCAGAGGTCGGGCTCGGCATGGAAAAGGCGTCCGCCCACCATGACCTTGACGCCTTCGCAGGCCGGTTCCGCCCGCACCGCGGCGATCAAAGCGATCACGGCCGGCAGGTGGGTTGTCATGGTTGCCGAGGCGGCAAGCAGGTTGGCTCGGTGCGCGATCAGGGCCTGTACGACCCCTCGGACCGGTACGCTGCTGCCGAGGTAGATCGTGTCCCAGCCGGCCAACTCCATCAGGTCGGCGACCATACGGGTTCCCACCTCGTGCGTCTCGTCGGCCACGCAGGCGATCACCGCGCGACGCCCATTTTTCTCGGTGGAGAAGAGCCGGGGCGCGAGCTGAGACATGATCAGTTGGGTGACCGCGGTGCAGTAATGCTCCTGGGCGACGGTGATCCGGCCTGACTGCCAGAGCCGGCCGAGTTCTCGTTGACAGGGCTGAAAGATTCGGAGGTAAACATCCCGAATGGCCATGCCCGAGTCTACGGCGTCCAGAATGAATTGCACGGCGTTGTTCCGCTGGCAAGTGAGCAGCATGCGGAGATATTTACTCGCGATCCCTTCGTCCGACTCTCGCTCCAGCAGGTGACTCGGCGTTTCGGCGCGCGGGTCGGCGAGCCCGGCCATGGCCGCCTCGACATAGCTGGCGGCAACGCCCACCATCTCCTCGGGCAGTTGCTCGATGAAACCATCTCGGAACAAGGCGAGGCTCTCACGCACGTCTTCGGGTCGGATGCCCGCGGAGGACATGACGGACGCGGCCCAGTGTATATACTCGGCGAAAAGCGCCGGACTGGAAGCCAGGATGGAGGCCGAAAGGTGGGCGAGATGGTGCTCGGTGTCCTCAATGCATTTTTCATAACCTTCTTCACCGTACCGATCCCGAAGCTCATGCCGCAGAGTATAGTGACGCTGGACGATCGCCACCGAAATCGCACGTCGGCGAGCATGGATGGCTCGACTGATGGCGACGTTGACGTCATCCAGGCCCGCCGGAATCACCAGGTCGAGATCTACGGTCATCGTCGCCCTTTGGCAGTCCGAGTAAGCAGCCTATCCAGGGTCAAGGGGTTCCCCTGCGACCGGTCGTTTGAGGATCGGAGAAAATTCGAGCATCGTGTCATGAGGCTTCATGAGGCAGTCTTTCGGTTCTTGACCCTCTCCAAAACCAACGAGCACGATTGTATCCGAACCGGACGAAGCCAAGCTATAAATTATCCCTGCGGTCGTCGCGGCGATGGACCTTGTTGGCACGGCGAGATAAATGGTGTCGGGTCGCTTTTTAGCCAACATTCAAATCATCAACATCGAGCCGGGAGACAATTTCCCTCGGGTCAAAGTCGTTTAGTAGACCCTTCTTGAGTAAAATGATCGTTATAAGTAAACGCTTCCGTGATATCCTCCTGCCGTATGCTCACCATTGAAATGCAATCGGTCAGATGATATCCCTTGTGCGGGCGTGTTTTAATCGAGGGCAAAATTGTCAAGGAAAGTCGGTGGAGCTCTTGGAGCATTCCTCTTCGGAATCGGCGTTCCATCGCTCCAAAAAAAGCGCTACGTCTCAGACCCGAGGATTCCGCGAGATGGGAGCCAAGTTGCCGTCGCGAGGCCCCCGTTGCGATTTTCCAACACGAACGGCCGCGCGTTGCAATTACGCATCATTAGGCGGCTGTCTCTTCAAACCCATCCGCCCATCCGAAATCACCGGCGGCGCACTCATCCGGGCATCGGAATCCCCGTCATTTCAATGGCTTCGAACAAGCCGCGATGAGCGTCCCGGTGTCCGACGCGACAACTTGCCGGATTCGCGTCGCCGAAAAATACGAAAGCCTCCTATGCGCCTGACCCCTCAAATGCGCTAGAATCTGGGACGCGCTCACTCCCGGCGGATGATGAGGGATCGATGAGGTCTGATGTATCCCCGACGTCTCCTCATCAACCAAGCGGCCTCCTCGTACGTTTCATTCCGGAGTTTCGTGAAACACGATGATTGGATCGGACTCGCATGTTTCCCGCGGCGAATTACCGTGAAGGAGTCGTTTTCCAAGTACGACTGTCACGGACGTCTTCTTGCTCGGCAATCCGTCGTCGTCGTTCAGAGATGCCGTTGTCTCCTGGCGGACCGGACTTTGTGCTGAATGCGATTTCGACTCAAGTGCGTTTTGATCGTGTGACCATTGCTGGAGCGGAAATCGCGATGAACACCGGTCCTTTCGACCAAACCCGCGTCGACACCGAGGCGGATAACGCGGATCGCCTTTCTCGAATTCGCTCCGCGTGCATGTTCACCGCCGAATCGCAAAAAGGTCACGCACGCTATACCTATGAGCTTCTTTCCGCGTTGGCGATCCGGGGCCAAGACGAACAGTTCAAGTTAATTCTTGTCACGAGTGAAAACCTGGCCGACCTTTATCGAACATCGCTTTATGAGATCCTGACATTGCTTCCCATGTTGAAAGAACGCGAGCAGTTTCGCAACAAAGTGGAGTGGGCGTTTTCCAGGCTCACGCATTACGTCCGTCGCGAGCGAAAATTTTTGCGATGGTTGTGGTCCCGGCCGGATATCGACCTCGTTCACTTCCAGGAATACACGCCGTTCCTCGCCCCCTGGCATTTCCGTCGCATCCGCAAGCGAGGGTTGGCCGTGGTGGCGACGGTACATAACATCACGAACTCTGGACACCTGAGCCGGGCCTATGTGCGGCGAACGCAAGGGTGCTGGCGTTCGGCATGGAGGTCGTGCTCGGCCTTGGTGGTTCATACCGAGGGGCTGAGAGCGTCACTTTCGGAGTTTCTCGGACCCGGTCACCCACCGATTCGTGTGACACCTCACGCCGTCTGGGACGAGCGATCCGCACCCCCTTCGCCCGTCAATCCGCCCGCGCCGGGTGATCCGGCCCGGCTCTTATTCTTCGGGATGATCCGGCCCAACAAAGGCTTGCATGTACTCATTAGAGCCATGGAATTCTTACCCGACTGCTTACTGACGGTCGCTGGCGAGCCCGAAAGCCCCGCCTACTTCGAAGAGATCCGCGCACTCATCACAAAGCTGCCGACGGGTCGGGTCGAGATGGTCAACCGGTTCGTGGACGTCTCGGAGATCGCCGGGTTGTTTGATCGGTCGCATCTGGTCGTGCTGCCGTATGTCGAGTTCTCGTCGCAAAGCGGAGTGCTGCATCAAGCGCTGGCGCATGGCCGACCGGTATTGGCGACGGATCTGGGCGGCATGGCGGAGAGTGTCCGCGCGTGGGGTGTGGGCGGATTGGTTGCTCCCGATAATCCTCGCGCACTTGCGGAGGGGATTCTCAAGGTACTCCAACCCGAGACGTTTCGAGAGGCCGCGGCCGCAACGTTACGGGTCCGCGAGGAACTAACGTGGGACTCAATGGCGGAGGCGACCCTTGACGTTTATCGCGCCGTCCTTTGCTGAGCGAACCATTCCGCTCGACTTCACAACGGAGCCTGTTGTCGCGCGGCGGAGGATTGTTCGCGGCTACTTCATGCTACTGGCGTTTTTTTGTTTCTTCCCCTACCCGGCGCTCTCGCTCGGGAACCGGACCGGGCTTCAGATCAGCCAGATGATGACGCTGGCCATCGCGCCGGCGCTTCTTTTCGGCGCGCCGACTCGGGCGATCTACGCCTACATCATCCTTGCGGCGCCTCGGTTGATCTCGGCGTTTTACGGCGTGATGCGTCCCGATGCGCCTGACATCGACATCATTCCCAAGGAAGCGGTCTCGTCACTTCTGGCGGTCTGCCCGTTGCTGGCATCCACGCGGCTGTTCCGAACCGATTCGTTCCGGACGCTGCTAGTCGGCGTGTCGGTCGCGGTCATCGCTCACTCATTGCTTGGTTTCTATCAGGTTTATGCGTTTTCACACGATGAATATCCGTTTCTTTTTCTTTACAGAAACCCCTCTTTTAAAGAGATGGTAACTTGGGCGGAAGTCTATGCGACCTATGTGAAACGGCCTTGTGGACTGTTTCCGGAACCCTCGGCGTTGGCGGCGGCGGTCGGCCCCTGGCTGGTCGTGCTCGCGGGCGTTTTGGCCGATCCGATTGCGCGAGCGCGCTATTGCCCGGGAAAGTTTCCACGCTGGTTCTACGGGCTTGCGGCGCTGGGCGGGTTTGTGTTGCTCTCGCTCTCGCGCTCGGGATTGGCACCGTTGGTGCTGCTTGCGGTCATGGTGGCCGTACTCGCTCAAGCCCGCGCCCTGATCCGGGCTCTGGGACCAAAAGCACTGGTGGCGGGCCTGGGCGTTTCGGCCTTCGCGGCTGCGGGTGTGCTTTATTTCGTGGCAAGCACCGGAGAAAACCTGGACGCGCGGATTGAATCGTCCTGGGGCATTCGCACCCTCTCGATCGTGACCGGATTGACCGCCAATACCGAGCCTCTGGACGTGATGTTCGGGGTTGGTCCCGGCCAATCGACCGCGATCGTCCGTAAGATATTGGCGGGCGTCCCGCTCAGCAAGGGGCAAGACGACATGGCCATCTGGAGTCTCACCGTTGCTTACTACATGGAATCGGGCGCACTCGCGGCGATCGCCATGCTGGTGGTTCTCGCGATGATTTCCCGAGCGCTTTTTTTTTCGTCGGCCCGGCTCCTTGGTCTCGTCGCCCTCGGCGTGTGGACTGTCGGCGTGACCTTGACGACCAGTTATCCCCACCTCTCGTCGATCTGGCTTTTCCTCGGCGCACTTCTGGAATGGGACAGAATTTTCCCGGCTCGACCTGATTGAGGCGGAGATCATGGGTCGACAACCAATCAAAGTCGTTCACATCATCAACAGCATGGATTACGGCGGGGCCGAGGCGATGCTCGCCCGGCTGGTGCTTCGTACCGATCCGGAACGGTTTGCGACATCGGTGATTTCGTTGATCGATAAGCTCCCTGCCGCGGCCTCATTGCAAGATGCGGGGATTCCCGTCACACCGATGGGAATGAAGCCCGGCGTGTCCGAACCGCGCGGATTTTTGAGACTGGTTCGCCACCTCAAAAAGCTGCGCCCCGACGTGGTCCAGACCTGGATGGACCATTCGAATCTGATCGGCGGACTGGCGAACCGGTTGGCGAACCGTGCCGCGTTGGTCTGGGGCGTTCACCACTCCGAGCACGTCCTCGGCCTGACGAAGCGGTCAACGCTCTTGACCGTTTCCGCATGTGCGAGGCTTTCGCACCGACTCCCCGCGCGGGTGGTCTGTTGTTCTGAGAAATCGCACGCGCTTTACCGTTGTCTGGGCTTCGCACCCGGCAAACTTCTCGTCATTCCCAATGGATTCGACACCGACGCCTTTCGTCCCGATCCCGACGCCCGGCGATCGCTCCGGGAAGAGCTTGGTCTCGATCCCGAGACGCCGGTGATCGGGCTGGTCGCACGTTACGACGTTTTGAAGGATCACGGCAATTTTCTGAGCGCCGCACGTTTGTTGACCGCGCGCCGGCCCGATCTGAGGTTCGTCCTTTGCGGTCGCCACGTCGATCATGATAACGCCGAGCTTGTGCGACTCGTCGCGTCGGCCGGAGTGACGGACCGGGTTCACCTGCTTGGCCACAGGCAGGACGGGGCGCATCTGCAAGCGGCGCTTGATATCGGCACGTCATCCTCCGTTAGTGAGGCGTTTCCCCTGATTGTCGGCGAGGCCATGGCCTGCGGTGTCCCTTGTGTGGTGACCGACGTGGGTGATTCGAGCCTGATTGTCGGGCCATACGGCAAAGTGGTTTCCCCTCGCGACCCGGACGCTCTTGCCAACGCCTGGTTCAATCTGCTCGCGATGGCCCGGGAAGAGAGGGTTCTCCTCGGTCGAGGGGCACGCGACAGGATCAGCAAATTGTTCGACCTCGGGATGATCGTCGGGCGATACGAGACCCTTTACACCGAGCTTATCGCCCCTCGTCGCCCGGATAAAGAATCAGCCCGGCGCGACACGAACCTGCCTTCCCCGCATCCCACGTCGATTCCACAAGAGTTGATGCGATAAACGCACGATCCGTCATCTTCATCCTGGTTATGGTTTCGGAATTTGTCCCCAGGCCTGCGTGCCTTCCCTCGCCTTCCGGGCCTCAAGCGCCATGATGAGGGTTGTGAGTACAAACGAGATCCCACAGAAGAACAGTATCCAGGCTGCCAAAAGTGCGACCTTACTCACGATGATCGAATCGCGGGTCCAGATTTTGTAAGGGTTGCCTTCTTCCCCTTTCATCATCTCTTCGAGGGAGCCGCCATCCTGTTTCATGACCTTCTGAACGTCAGGAATCACGGTGAACCCGCCGACCACCTTGGAACCATTCACATCATAAACCTGAGAGGCCCATAGGATAATATAAATGATTGCAAATCCCGCTGTGAGTCCCACGGCGAGTTTCATCCGGCCAAGATAACTCGCGTCTGTTTGGCCCCTCCAGGCGAGGAATGTAAAAGCGAGCCAGACCATCGAAGCCACCGCGGAAATCGCCGCGACTCCCGAGGGGTTCGGCCACGGGGGGCCGATCGCCGTCACCATCGAGGCGATTGCCGCGGTCGTTCCCAACCCCACCATCGTACCCAGCAGCGTCTTGTAGTCGTTCAGGAAGTCAACGAATGGGCCAAGGACCGAGTTTTTCGTGTTACCACCGCTGGGTTTATCCATTGAATGATTCGATTTCGTTGAGTTGTTGTGAAGATCGGCGAGCCGAATCGACCGGAATCGAGGGGACTCAAGGGAACGTGAGCTTACCGCTTCCGGGGATCTCTTTCCGTCGCACTTCGGTCACACTGCCGGATGGATCTTTGAGCTTATAGGCATAAATCCCGTAGAGTTTTTTCGTCGTGCCCGGTGCGATGTTGTCAAAGATCTTGTCGTCGGCGCCGTTCCCACGGAGCCCGGCAAGCCTCCAATCGAGCCAGGGCGCGAGCAGGATGGCTCCCTGTCCGCTCGGCGTCATCAACACGACGTCGAAAAATACGGGTCCTCCGCTGCCCGGGGCCTGCGCCGAAGAAAAGGACGGCGGGATCAAGACGCGACCGAGCTGGGCCGCGTACTTGGCGATCGCCCCCTCGTAGATCGTCCCGATCTCACGGTCGAGGCGGAAGAGTCTGTCAAAGTCAGGCGCTCCGTCCACGTTTGGGACGGCCAACATTTGTCCGATAACCGCCTCGACGGGCACCAGAACCGGTTCCCAGAACGCCCGTTCCTGAGGCGACGATCGCACGCGACGGGTCACTTCGACCTCGCATTGGCGCATCAGGATTCGTGTCCTGTCGTTCGGAACATTGATCCTTGGTGAGTAGCCCCGTTCGACGTATGGGGTGAAGGCGGTCGGGGGCTGGAAAGTCACGGATCGCTCGTCCAAGACCTTAACGACGGGCGGGGTCGTCTTGACCATCCCCGACCCCACGTAGTCCGAGGCCATTTGGCGGAGTTCAGGTTGTGTGACCCCGATCGGGACCTCGGGGGCGAACGGAATGTATCGAACGCCGATCCGTGCCGCGTAACGCTTCATTGACTCGTCGTAAACCGTGTCGATCTCGTCATCGTAAAGCGATTGACGCTTGGGATCGATCGTTCCGTTCCGGCCGAGGTCGTCAAGCTCTCGCGCGATGACCGTCTCGACCTGGCCGAGCACCGGCTCCCAGAAGGCCCGCTCTTGGGGAGACACCCCTTCACGCCGGATCGCCTCGACCTCACACTGACGGCTCAAGATTCCGAGCCGAGTCATATCCTCAGGGGATTGGGCAGGCGAGGCGACGTTCGCATCAGTGTCACTCGGCACACTGAAGTCCGGAAACGATGCCCAAGCCGGTAGCCATCGGAGATACCTTCCGTCCACAAT
>JAYVYS010000885.1:0-2005 GCA_043784005.1 Isosphaeraceae bacterium | reverse complement strand
TGGCCCGTCCTGGATGAAATCTTCCAGGTAAGAGTAATCGCCGTAATTGAGACCGCGTTTGCCTCGAAGGTCTTGCATGAGCTTGCCGTTGAACGTCCGATGCTCTCCAAGGTAGGAATTGGCGACGAGCAAGGCGTAAAAGTCGTCATCCCGACGAGTGACGTCGATCGCAAATCCGATTGAGATCGCCGTCGAGGCTGCGGGCTTCTCAACGATCGTCACGTCGAGCCCTTCGGGTCGCTCGGGCTTGGGGTGTGTCACCGGTTCAATCGCGTGAGAGGGCAGTGATGCCAGTTCCGATTGAATCTCCTCCAACATCTTTCGATCCGCGCTCCCCGCCACACCGAGGATAAGCGCCTCACGTGTGTAATGATCGCGATGAAAAGCCTTCACATCGTCGAGAGTCACCGAATTCAGACCCACGACGGTGCCGGCGTCGACATGACCGTACGGGTGATTTTTATAGAGCGCGAGTTGCAAGGTCCACTTGCCGAGTTCCTCATCGTTTCCACCGCGTAAATTCTTGCTGAGGTAGTCGATCGCCTCATTGCGTAGGCGTTCGAAATCGTCGCTTGAGAACCTTGGCGTGGTAAGGAGCGAGGCGACGAGCGGAACGAATTTCGCGAGGTTGTCGCGGTGAACCTCGCCGGCGAAAACGGTCACTTCCTTGTGACAATCGCCCGACAAACCTGTGGCCATCGGGTAGAATTTTTCAAGCATTTGTTCGTATGTCAGCGATTTTGAGCCCCCCTGGGCGACCATCGCGGCCGTCAACGAGGCGAGGCCTTCCTTACCTTTCGGATCGTCCTGCGAGCCGACACGGAACACGAGTCGAAGCGCGACCAAGGGCGTCGAACGGGCCGGCAAATAGGTAACAGAGGACGCTGGCTTTGGTTCGGTTTTCTGAGCGAAGCAATGGGTCGAGTGGCTGAAAAGCGTCGCGGTCAACGCAACCCCGACAAGAAATCCCAACGCTCGACGGATGTAAGAAAACATCATTTCGGAGCCTCCGTTTCGAGCGTCACGACGGTCTGGTTGTTTGCAGAGAAGTAACGCGCGGCAACGCGCTGAATGTCGGCCGGGGTGATCTTTTCGTAAGAGGAATACAGGTCGTTCCACATGTTGGGTCGGCCCGTAACGGCGATCGATTCACCGACCGCTCGGGCGATGGCGTCAGCCTTGTCAAGCGATCCGGCGAATGCGTAGCGAAGATGGTCTTTGATGGCCTGAAGCTTCGCTTCATCGATCGGGGTCTTCGCTGCATCGACAAGCGCTTTTTCAACACGAGCACGAACAGTGATGACATCTTTGGGGTCGCGAACTCGGGTCAGGATTGTGAAGAGTCCCGCGTCGCGCTTAACCTCAGCGTCAGCCACCAGCATGACCACTTTTTGTTGGTCGAGAACAAGTTCCTTATAGAGTGTGCTTGTCTCCCCGAAGAGAGCCTGGGCAAGTGCACCGAGCGCGGCGGTATCGGGACTTGAGGGGTCGGCCGCCGGGATGTGATATCCGAGGTAAAGTACTGGCAGGGTTGGCACCGGCCATTTCAAGCCCGCGGAACGGGGCTCAGCTTGCGCGGGCTCCTCCGGAATCGCGATCGACACCTTTCCGCGCTCCCATCCACCATACTCCTTGCGTGCGAGGGTCACGAGTGCCTCGTGATCCACGTCGCCGGCAACCACCACGGTGCAATTCTCCGGACGATACCAGCGATCAAAGAACGTCTTGCTATAGGCGTACTGATTCGGCATGTTTTTGACATCGGCGAGAAATCCGATTGTCGTATGCTTGTAAGTGTGCTTTGTGTAAGCCTTGTCCTGCATGGATTCGTTGAGGATCAAAAACGGCGAAGACGCTCCTTTGTTGTACTCGCCAAGAACGGCACGCGCTTCCTTCTGGAACGCGGGCTCGTCGTACCGAAGATTTCGGAAGCGATCGGCCTCAACCTCCACCGCTTTCGCGAGTGCGGTCGACGGTATTGTCAGGTGATAACATGTCCAGTCGT
>JAYVYS010000884.1:0-3591 GCA_043784005.1 Isosphaeraceae bacterium | reverse complement strand
TTGGTGGCCGAGTCGTTAAATCATGAATCGACCGACGGAAATCATGGCTCTCGACGTTGGGGGAGCGAACCTGAAGGCGGCTCACTCCTGCGGGATGGCGCGCTCACTCCCCTTTGCTTTGTGGCGAGATCCTGAAAGTCTCCCCTCTCGTCTGCGGGTCTTGATGAAGGATCTCCCCGGCTTCGACTCCGTCCTCTTGACCACCACAGCTGAGCTGTGTGACTGCTTCGCGACAAAGTCTCAGGGTGTCCTGGCTGTGCTCGACGCAGTTCGTTCCGCGACGGATGGACAGCTGATCGCAATCTGGGGAACAGACGGCCGATTTCACGATGCCGGAGAAATTCGTGAACAGCCGCGCTTGGCCGCGGCAGCGAACTGGCTTGCCCTTGCGACGGTCGCCGCGATGAAGATTGGGATGGAGCCGGGAATTCTTGTCGACATTGGTTCCACCACCACCGATCTGATCCCTTTGAGTCATGGACGAGTAGCCGCGCGGGGAAGAACGGATACGGAACGCTTGCAAACGTCTGAACTTATCTATGCCGGAGTCCGCCGCACGCCGCTTTGCTCGCTGGCGACAAGCTTACCCTTTCGTTCGCAACCGACTGGACTGGCCGCCGAGCTTTTCGCGACCACGCTTGACATCTTCTTGACCCTTGGCGAGATTTGCGAGAAATCCGATGATCGGGATACGGCGGATGGACGTCCTGCGACTCGGCCGGCCGCGCGCGATCGGCTCGCCCGGATGATCGGGGCCGACCGCGAGGAGTTCAGCGAAAAGGATGCTCAAGAATTCGCCGAAGCGTGTCGCGATGTGCTGCTGGATCGGCTCTCTCAGGCGGTTTTTGCTATCATCGCGAACGGTGCCGCGAAGCCGGCGGTCGCGGTTGTGTCGGGCTCCGGTGAATTCCTCGCGCGCAGGCTTGTGGAACGGATTTTCAGGAACGAGGTTCGCGTGTTGAGCCTATCCGACCTCTGGAGTCCCGCGGCGAGCGAGGCCGCCTGTGCCCGAGCGCTTCTCGAACTTGTTGAGTGGGAGCGGACACTGCGATGACTGAGGAGATCGTGGTCGTCAAGATCGGAGGAAGCCTTCTCCTTTGGCAAGATTTGCCGAAGCGTCTCCAAGCTTATCTCGACGGCCTTGGCAAGGCGGCACCCGTTCTGGTCGTTGGAGGAGGACGCGCCGCCGATTTCATCCGAACGCTTGATTCGGTACATCAGATCGGCGAAAGCCGATCTCACGACCTGGCGCTTCACGCTCTGGATTTCACGGCTCACGTGGTCACTTCGCTCGTCGACGGGCTTGTCGTCGTAACCAAGGTCGACGACATTCAAAACGTTTGGGCGCGTGGCTTGATCCCGGTATTCGCGCCTCGGAAGTTTCTCGACAACGAGGATTCAAACGCGCCGCGAACGCTCAAAAAAAGTTGGGATGTGACGACCGATTCGATCGCGGCTCGACTCGCCGAGCACCTCGATGCGGGGAGGCTTGTCTTGCTCAAGAGCGTCGACTTTGGCGGGGTCGCCAACTGGGCGGAGGCCGCAAGCGCGGGGCTTGTCGACGCTGCTTTTCACGAAGCGTCGGCCTCAATCGATTGCGTGGAATTCGTCAACCTTCGCGCGGACCCAACCTCAGTCGTGCGTTTGTCGAACGGCTTGATCCCATTACCGAACAACATAAACACAAAGGGATAAACGAATGTCAAAGATCCTCGCCGTTCCGGTAGACTGCGACCGTCTGGCGGCTCGTGAGATTAGCCCGAGATTTCGATCGCAACTGGTTTACTTCATGAGTTCACCCGGTGAGCCGGGCGTGCCCGACCTGGGAGAAGGAGAATACTGGTTCGACCCCGCACAGGTGGCGAAATGGATGGACGAAGGGGTTTTTTACCTCGTCTCGCCACTCGATCTCGCGAACACGACCGAGGTCGAGATCACCGAGGAGCAAGAAGATTTTCTTCGGTGGCTCGGGGTAAACAAAGTCCGGCATGTCCGGATCGTCAGTTAAATCTTGCTTGCGTACACGTTCATCAAAAAGGATGGTCATGAAGTGTTTCACAACCTGTCTGCTTTCTTTGATTCTTTTCAATTCGTTCAATCCGGCGAACTGTCGCGGTGGAGAGTTTGACCGACTGGACGGCGAACGATTGGCCGCGATTGCGCGTGGAGGCGACGTCGAACATCGCCGGACGCTGACGCTGAAAGACCTCGATCTCCTACCCGTCGCGCTTAAGGACACGCGGTCGACATTCCTGATCGTAAAGACCGGCCGTGGAAACTATGCAAGGATGCTTGTCAGTCAGGCGCTCCGGCAGTCGGAGAACGATAATAGTCCGCCGGTGAACGTCTTTGTGCTGGAACGTTTCGATACCTTCGAGCCGGGGAAATCAGGTTCGCGGCCAGCACGCGGAACCGGAGTTCTCCTGTTCAACGGCTCCCAGATCGACCTCGACAGCGGTCAGATTGTTCCGAAGGAGCAGGGGGGGGACCTCGCGTTTTTGCTGGAAGGAAAAGGAGGGGCGAGGCTCGATTCGCTCGGCACGTCGGAGATTCTTACGTTCAAGAAGCCTCTAACGATCGAGGCCCCCGCTTCGGGTCCGTCGCCGGGAAAGACAGTGATCCCTAGCGATTTCGTCGGAAAATATCGACTCTTCGCCGACGGTCGATGGTCGGGAACGCTTGAGATTGAGGTGGCCGCCGATCGTCAGATCACGGGCCGCTTTCGTTCCGAGTCGAACGGCATGTCGTACCCGGTGACGGGTCAAGTTGAAGTTGACCCACCCAACAAGGCCACTTTCGCCGTGAAGTTCCCCCGATCAGAGCAAGAGTACAATGCGTTTATCTGGACCGAGGGAAAGAACGCGATCGCCGGCACCTTCGTCATGACGGAACGTGTCTTCGGGTTCGTCGCCATTCGGGACGGGACGAAACTAGGAGCCGAAGATTGAGAAGTGCCCTCCCGGCCAAGGAGCGCTCGCATGGGCGAAGTACGACTGGTCAATTGACCGCGTGTGCCCCGGATCGCGATGATGGCGAGTGAGCATCTCAAGGGGAGTGCGTGTACCGCTGGTGCGGGCCCCGGTCTTCAAAACCGGTGGGCGACCTGGAGACAGGCCGCCGGTGGGTTCGATTCCCATGCACTCCCGCCATGAAACAGTCTCGCGATTCAATCAAAATATCCGCACGCTTTTAAGTGCTCAACACTCCGAGTGATGCGTCGCACCCGGCCTTCCAGTCCGGGTTCCGGCTCATTCTGAATCCCTTCGATTTCGATCGTGAAGGGGCCCTGATAGCAAACCCCATCCAAGGTTTGCCGGATACGCTTGAAGTCGACGCTCCCCCCCTCCCCCAACGCGGGGAAATACCAGTCTTCGAACCTGCCGCGGTTGTCCTTCACGTGGACGTTTTTGACCAAATGCTTCACCTTCTCCAACTCGTCCACCGGGTCGACGCCTTGAGTGTAATAGGCGATGTTTCCCGTATCGAAGTTAAGTAGGACGGCCGGGTGGTCGAGTTCGTCCATCAGCCTGAGCATCGCCTCGGCGTTCTGGGTCGGCCCCTTGTGTGTCTCAAGAGCGACGATCATGCCAA
>JAYVYS010000883.1:0-7118 GCA_043784005.1 Isosphaeraceae bacterium | reverse complement strand
GGTGCATAGGCATGCAGCGACATCTCCGCCGCCAGCACCACCGAAGCCGACACGGGTTCGCTCGTTGACATCAGCAGGTAGAGGTCCTGCTTTGACAGGTCGATCGACTGCTGGCTCAGTTGATTGAGAACGTCTTGCCAGGCGGCGTCCAGGTCCGGGAACGCAGCGCCGGCTTCGTCCACGGGCGTAGCGCCGAGTCCGAAGAAGCGCCGAACCGCGACCCAGCCCAAGTGCGAGAGAAGCAAAAGCGAGCCCAGCGAGAGGAAGAGCAACCAGCCACGGAACCGCGGGACGAGGAATACCCACGGCAGCTCCTCGTCAAGTTCCGGGACCACATACCAGTAAAGCCAGAGCGTGAGCCCGACGCACACGATCGCCAGCAACCAGCGTCCAGGATACTTTGCCCAGGCCAGCGCGGCACCGGACATCGCCAGTGCGAGTAGGCCGTAAACGACCATCTGCCCTTGCTGGGTTCCGAACATCTTGATCGTATCGGTGATGAACGACACGGTCGGCGGGCTCCAATGGGATCGACGGAGGGGTAGGGATTCAGCCGGGCGCGATAACGTGGTCATACCACGTATTGATCGTTGTGATATAAGCGATCACTGTGACGACCGCCGTGAGGGCCACAAGCAGGCTGACGGTCAGGAGCAGATCGGCTCCTCGGCGCGGGGTCAATCCGGTCGAGGGCAGGTTCTTTTGCGAAAACGGGCGGCGCGGAGCGGGGCTGTAGAGCTCAAGCTTCACGTCGACATTCTTGACCCAGGCGTCGAGGAACTCGGGGTCTTGGGCACCCCTCCCGAGGAATCCCATCGCCACGCAGACGTAATAGGTTTCGAGCGGGTCGGACGTGGCGCGCTTCTGTTCGAGAGCAGTTTCGGCCGCCTCAGCCTCCTCGTAAAAGTGCCAGTACCGATTTCGGGTTCCGTAGACCACGAACTCGAGCACGTGGTTCAGGGCACCCCAGCCGACCGACTTGCCCCAGTTGGAGTCGACCAGGACCTCGTCGATCCAGGCCACCAGGCCGTAACGGGCGAGGGCGAACTCGGCCGCTAATTCGCGGCTTTGGGCCGCACGGCCGTCGGCCGATTTGATCCAGGATTGGGAACGCGCCATGACTTGGGCGAGCGTCGGCTGATCACCGGCGGCTAGCTCGTCGAGGAGAGTGAGCACCTGGAAGTAGATTGGATACACCACATCGCTGAATTCCGGTGTCACGGGCGTCGGGGCCTCGGCGGTTGTGAGGAGACGAGGGTAGGCTCACGGGGCGGCCAGGCGTCAGGGCGTCGGCTTGAACGCGTAGGCCGCAAAGCCGACCTTCACGGCGCGGCGGGTCTGTTTGTGGTTCAACTCGACAAGCTCTTGATTGATAAACTTACAACGCTCGCCCGGAAACCGCAGGCCGAGGCTCGGCTTGCGCACGATGGCGTCCCAGTATACGGGGTTGCGATCAAGCTCAAAGTAGACGACGCCCGTCGGGAGTTCCTGCGAAGGCCGCTTCAAGGGCCAGATTCTCAGGCCTGAGTCGCCGCGCTGAAAAATCTCCTCGATTTCCTCGCAGCTACCAAACGCCTTGTCTGTCTCTTTCAAGAGATCGTCGCACTCGTCATCGTTCAATTCGCCGGTCTCGACGCCGAGGTAGAGCTTGTACGGTTCGCGGAGCCATTCGGGCTCTAGCGCGACGCAATAACGCCTCGTCTCGGAGACGAACCGAAACGGGCGGCGGACATAGGGTGCCTTGACCTTCACGCCCAGGATGCGGTTGATCTCACCGATGACCTTCGCGTAGATCGGTTTGATATTATCATGGTCATACCCCGAGACCTCGATCGGTCGCCGGGTCTCGCCGAAAATGGAGACCTGGCCGAGCAGACGGCAAAGCTCGGTATACATGATAAAGGGGTGCAAGCCGCGGGTCTTGATGACCGACTGGAAGGTGGTTTGGGCGGCGTTCAACGTCGCGAGGCGGAGCACGCGGTCGGCGTCGCCCAGCACACGGCTCTCGAACGTCACCTTGCGGCCGACCATCAAGTCGGCATCCTCGGTCACGCATCCCTTGATCGTCTCGAACAGTTCATCGACCGACTTCGCCAACGGGGATGAGACACGGAAGGCCAGGATCGGAGGGACATACGACGGGTCGATCTGGGGGGGCGAGCCGATCTGCCCCGTTCGCACGATCTTGGCCAGAGGAAGGACCGTGAAGTCCTTGGTATCTTCCCCGGAGACGAGCAGTCGCGCCTGAATGCGCCTCACCTCGATATCCTCGCGTTCGTAGGGGTGGTTCTCATCGGCCACCGGGATGGTCTCGACGGCGTACCGCCGAGCCACCGACTTGGCGTGGGGCACCGCGAGGTAAACGATGACTTCCGAGACCCCTTCGAGCGCGGCGGAGAAGTCGATGGAGTCGACCTTTGGTGAGAACTTGGTGTCGCCCTTTTCCGAGGCGACCTTGGGATCGCCGTCGTCGGGGCGCACGGTCAGCATCGTACCGTCCTTGAACCTGGCCTGGCACTCGCGGAGCACCAGCCGGTTATTGCCCACGGCGGCCTCGTCGATGTCGAGATGGCGAAAGCCGTAGTTGTAAGGATGGAGCCAGTCCTCCGACTCGCGGATGCGCTCGTGGTCGTAGCGGTCGGCGGTCTGGAAGTGCTGGGGCTTGAGGAACATCCCCTCATACCAATGGACCGGAGATTTCGCCATGTTGGAATACCCTGTGGTTCGGCAAGGATCTCGCATGCGGCGAATCGAACGCTTTTCCGGCAGGCCCGAGGAGGGCCATGACTCAACTTGCCGCGGTTTCCCGTGAAGTCCGGGCTCCGACCTTCGTGGTCGTGTGCCGCGGATTACGATCTTAACATCACGCCGGCCCCTCCGAGAGGGTCCTCTCTCCCCTCTTGCCGATTGGGGCTTCCGGCCCGCGGAACACCGCGTCATCGGCGTCGTGTGCAAAGGAACGGGTCTTCACCCACGACGACCGGCCGACCTGGCATGCGAACGGGCTTGACTCACGACGCGTGAGCTGAGCCGGAGGGACACGCCGTGCGAGGAGAACAAGCTGGACGTCGAAAGTGAGCTCGTTTCGCACGTAGAATCGTGTCAAATCCATAAGCTCGTCGTAGAGCGCGTTCCCCGGCAGGTACGCCCGGAACTGCTTGAGGGTCAGCGGGCCGATCCGAACGCGGAACTTGCTCTGATCGTCCCAGACGTTGGCACCGATCACCGTGTCGATCCCTAAGCCGCTGAACGAGCCCCCGAGGCGCGTCTGTTGGTCGGGGGGGAGAGTGAGCCATTGACCCTGAAACGTCTGGACCTCCAGCGGCTGGCGGAAGTAGTCGCGGAGCAGAGACTCCAGCATCACCGACGAGCGATGCTGCTGGGCGAAGATCCCCGAGTAGAAGAGTAAGGCGATGTCAGGGAACGCATGGCGTTCGCGAAGCGATCTGTCGCTTAGCCCGATCATGTCAAAAAGTCGACGTGTGAAGACATCTCCCCCGGGCTGGTTCTCACCGTCTTCCCAGAGCGACGGGACGTTGAACTTCTCCCAGGCGCGGTAAAAGAGGGAAACGAGTCGATGGTGGAAGATATCAAGAAAGTCGCGCGTGGCGGCCCCGCGGCGACCTTCGAGGATGAGCCAGTCGGTGTAATACTCCGGCAAGACGCCTCCAGCCCCCACGAGGCCGAAGAAGGCCGTCTCCATCACGGGCGGGGGCGAGCCTTTCTTGCCGCCGCCGCTTGCTTTCGACGCGACGGGCAAGTTCGACGCCGCCGATCGCCCCGCCAGCGGAGTGGGCTCCGGCCGTGTCAGCGAATGGATGGCGCTTGGGGGGAAGTCCATCGAGACCCGCGCGATGAATCGCACGACTTCGTGGGCAGGGGCCGCTTGCCCACCGACCGGCGCGCGGCCAGGGGAAAGCCTGCGGAGGAGACGGACCGCCTGGAAGAACTCGAAGAGGTACGGCTCGTCAAAGAGCGTCTCTCCTAGCGGCGATCTCGCGGGGCGCGCGGGAAGGTCGGGTGAAAATCCGAAGGCGGGCTCCGGTCGCGGGGTTGATGGCGACGCCAGGTTATCTGCGAGAGGGTCGTCAGGCATCACACGAGGGTCCGGTTTCCGCTGCGGGGGGGCCAGCGCTTCCATTCTCCGACATGGCGGTTGCTTAACGCCACGGTCTGCGTAAACGAGTTGATGGTGACGTAGGCACCGAAGAACCGGTCGAGTACCGACGCGAGCACAAACGCGAGGGAGCCGGAGAACTGGTCCTCGTCGAAGGTGACCGTGATCTCCACTCCCAGGCTGAAGGTGTTGCCGACCTTGCGGCCAGTCCGCCGTGGAACCTGTTTCGACCGTACGTCGACGACTCCGAGGATCATCGTCTGGGTAACGTCACTGCGGACGAAATCGTGAATCTTGAGCAAACTCCGCAGCGCCAGGGCACCCTCTCCCTGCTCGATCAGCGAGAGGTGATTGAGCCCCAGCGCTGAAATCAGCGGCCACTGCGTCGACCGGCCTAGAGGGGGGCGAAACGATCGCTGAGGAGGGGCCAGAAGGCGAACGCGTCCCACGGCGGCATCGGAGCTGGCGACAACCTCGATCGGCGCTCCCAGGTTGCGGATTTGCGTGGGGAGGTCGCGATTGCTGCATAGGCAATAAGCCGTGATGACCTGCGCCGAGGGTTCGGGTCGGCCATGAGTGCCGGCATCCAAAACCTCACCCGCCGGCCAGACATCGTCAAACGGCTCGATCGCCGCAGGGTCGCGCGCAGGACTCCTCGGTATATAGCCGACGTCACTGAACTGGAGGTCAACCTCCAGGCCATCGTCGTTCTTCCGAAGTGACATCCGGCGGCTCTCGAACCAGTAATAGGACGTGCTCTTCACGGCCGATAGATCGGCACCTGTTTCTTCGCGGCCGGCCGGGTCGTGCGCCTGATGCCGCATCTCATAAAACGGCCGGTAGTCGACCTTTCGCTCGATGAACCCGGCCCGCCCGATGACCCGCTCGACCGCGATGACTTCATATGCGCCCACCGCGCCGTACCGGGGCACGACCGGGTATTTGGTCTGGAGGTGGTTGAGTGCGATTTCCTCGGTCACCAACTCAAAAAGGTTGACCGCCGGGGTGCATCCGAGCCGGAAACATTCGGTCCGCGGCACCACCTCGGTCCGCGGCGGCGCGGTCAGGTAGAATTGAACCTCGATCGGTCCGCGCGCCTTGCTCGTTCCCAATTTCGACAGCCCGCAGAGGTCGAAATACAGAAATTTCTGTCGGAACGTGAAGAACTCCTGGAGCAGCCGGTAGCCGGGGAAGGATCGTTCAGGGTAGGGCAGCAGGGCTTGATCCGGCTCGAATCCAACGGCCTTCACGTCATCAATCGAAAGGTCGATCCGTAACGGTTTGCCCGCCGCGTCGCGCCCCACGATCCGCACCCCGCAAAGTCTGCCTAAGAGGCATTCGTAAAGGGCCGTGGGGAGGGGCTCTGGGCCGTCAAGGTAAAACCGAAGCCGCTCGAACTTTTCCAGCGCCGTCCAGTCCCCTTGCGCGGTGCATGAAAGTCCAAGACGGAGGACGGCCGTGGTGCCCGCGGGCTTTCCCGCCTCCGCCAAACCTTCGGTCTCGACCTCGACGGAACTGACCGCCACAGGCCAAAGTGTGACCTCGTAGGCCGTTCGAAACTGGCAGCGGATCTGGGAGACCGGCGGCATGATGAGCTCGGTCAAGCGAGGCACGCGCTGCCCGGAGGTGAGCTTTGAGGCATCCTCGGGAGCCTCAAACTGAACCATCGCCATCGACGGGATCGGCCGCTGATAGTGCGGGTAAAGGATCGACAAGAGCGCGTCTGAGATCTCGGGGTACTCGTCGTCGATCTTCTTGCGGATGCGGGCCGTCAGGAAGGCGAACCCCTGGAGCAGGCGCTCGACGTGCGGATCGCGACCGTGCTTTGTGTCGAGTCGTAGGGCCTCCGCCTCCTCCGGGTGGGACCCGGCGAATTCATCGGCCTGCTTGAGGAGGAAAGCGAGTTCACCGTTGTAGTAGTCAAGGAATTGCCGGTCCATGAGGCGATCCGGGGACTGGTCCATGGAACTGGTCGAGTCGTCTGGGACCAAGACGGCTCAGGCCTAAATCATCAAGCCATCGCGAGGAAGTGTCAAGATTTGGAAAAGGCCCAGCTCATCACGTCCAGCGAGTAGTCGAACCTGATCGGAACCTGATTGGAGTGGAGTCGTAACGTCGCTAAAATTCGGATTGAGAGTTGCGCCGTTGTGGAACCTGCGCTGGCAGTCACACATTCGACCATCTTGGGTTGGTTACCATCTTCCGACTTGGGAAGGGGACCGAGCCGAGGCTCGAAATCCTCGATCACCTGCCGGATCGCGGCCTCGATCTCCTTGCGATGACCATTGTGGCCGGGAGAGCGACCCGTGAAGTCAGGAAGGCCGAACATGAGCAGCGATTTCCGCAGCGCCGGCATGCCGTCAGGGATCGCGACGACGGCCCGCCGCGCGTTGAGAAGGACGAGCAAGTCCGCGTAAACCTGTTCCTTGATCTTACGTATCTCGCCTTCCTCAGTGATTCCGACGTCCTCGCCAAGAACGAGGTCGGGGTGAGTGAGACGGTCCCAAACGGAGTGGAGGAACCGAGGTGAGAAACGGCGTCTGCCCACGAACACCCCCCTATGACGGACGCGGCCAGTGCTCAAGCGGACACATCCACTGTTTCAACGATCGCCGTGAGACAGTGGACGTATCGCAAGAATCGGAGCGACGTACCAGGGCTGAAACGACCCCGCCCGTCGCCCCCCCGGAGACGGGACGGTGGCTAGCGGCCAGGCCGGTCAGCGACTGTTGCCCTTGGCGTCGTAGCTCGTCTTGACGGAGCCCCCGAGGGTGCCGTCGGGCTTCTGCTCTTTGTATTCGAACTCGACCCTGGAGAAGTTGAGGCTGATCTGGTCGATGGGGATGACGCCGTCGCCGCCGTGGCCCCCGGTCTGGTAACTCGAAACGATGAAGTCGGACAACTTGACCTTGAAGTACTCTTGCTGATCCTTGCCAGCGCGACGGCAAGTGAGCATGGCCTCTTTGATATGCTGACCCGTCGCGCAGGCGAGCATGACCTT
>JAYVYS010000882.1:0-2076 GCA_043784005.1 Isosphaeraceae bacterium | reverse complement strand
CGGGAGTCTGGTTTCGCGACGACATTTGGCCCTAGGTATGACAAATGGGTTCCTTCGGCGTGAGGTCGGCTTCGTTTCGGGGATCAACCTCATCCCGGTATTCGCATGAAAAGTTTGCCAATGCGCGAATCCCGGTCGTTGAATTTCACCCCTCGACTACGCAAGGTCGGCAATAACCAGCCCAGATTGCCGGTGGGTTCGTTCTGGAGATCGACTGGCTTCGTTTCGGGAAAGGGTATTGTCCGGGGCTCGCGTCAAAAATGGGTTCCTTTGGCGCTGATGGTCGGTTTGTCAAAGAGCCGTGTTTCGCGTCTCGGCGAGTGTTTTCGATCAACCGCCCAGGGCGTTTCGCGGACCTGTCAGTCGAGTCGTGTTTCGTTCACAAACATGCCGAGCCCCGATCGGACGAAACGAGCTAGGGTGATCGAGAATGGTTCCTCCCACGATATTATCGAGGATCTGGCGGCCGCGGTCTGGGAATCTTGCGTGGGGGCGGTGTATGGCGGACGAGACAGAGCTGGACAGGAACGGTTCCGGACGACTTTCAACCACTCGGTTCACGTAAGGATTGTGGAGTGATATCTTAAAACGGGCGTTGGGGGAGGCCGGGATTTCGATCACCGAGAGGCGGCAAGACGATGAAAACACTGGTACTGAGCATGGCCATCATGCTTACGGCCGGGGCGGTGGTAAGGTCTGATGAACGCGAGACCGGCCTTTGCCCGAGCAGCTACGACCCGCCCGCTTCGGAAGCGGATCGCGTGGGCTTCCCTCAAAATTACTCGAAGACGTTTGAGGTTCTCCGCACGGTCGAGAAGCCTGAAAAACATCAGGTGGTTACTGTCTTCGGGAACGAGCAAGCCGCCACGGTCCGCCGCGTCGATGACCTTCCTTACCCTTACGGCTCGGTCATCGTGATGGAGACCGCCGGCACCCTCAAAGATGAGCAAGGCAAGCCGCGCCTGGACGACGCTGGCCACTTGCGCAAAGGCGACATCGCCGGGCTCCACGTCATGCGCCGCGAGAAAGGTTTCGGCGAAGCCTACGGGAAGAACCGCACCGGCGAGTGGGAATACGTCGAGTACCGCGCCGATGGCTCCCACCTCACCCCTCCGAAAAAGTCGTTCGCGTGTGCCGAATGCCACGTCAAGGCCGGCAAGGAACGCGACTTTGTCTACCGAGGGCAACTCCCGGATAAGATCGCCCCGTAAGATATGTTTGCGAAGACGCACCATCACCCGCTCGTCACCGCGGATGGAGCGCCTCCGAGGGCTCGACACACCCGACTTCTGCTGACATATCACTCAAGAGGATTGCAAGGTCCGTCCTTCCCCGGTCGGAGAGGTGAAAATGTCGGACATTGCAAGCCTCCCGCGGTGAAGGTTCGGAGGTCTTGGCATCAGTCGCCGTCGCGTGTTAACCTCATTAGACTTTGAATCGGGCGTGAATCTTCGCCGACCCAAGGATGTTTTCGGCGGGTCGAAGCCGTTTTCTGCCTCCCCGACATCCGAGCCGCCGAGCCGGGACACCGCCAGCCGCAGAGGAGACGCGACCCATGCCAAGGCTTTCCCGTCCGTATCTTCTGATATTGTGCCTGTTTCTGATGATCGGGAATCCCCGAGTCTCGGTTGCCGATGAACCGAAATCTCCTGCCCCACCCGAAAAGCCCAAAATCCCGGCGATCCCTCCCTTCGAATACTTCATCCTGACGGGTGAAGAGCCACCGGCACCGTTCGTGCCGCTGAAGCCCCGGACGGTCGAGGATCGCAAGCAGGTTGAGGCGACCACGGCTTATAGCGTCGCCAGGGCACTCGAAGGCCGACGTGAGTGGACTCAGGCCATCTCCCTGCTGGAGGGAGCCCTCAAGATCGACCCGGACTCGGTCACTCTGCTCCGCCGGTTGAGCAAACTCAGCTTCGTCCTGGGACGCACCGAAGCCGGAGTCGGTTTCAGCAAGCGCGTGCTCGCCGCGGATCCGGGCGACACCGACACGATGAGCCGGCTGGTTGCTTATTACACCCGTCGAAACGACCTGACGGGTGCCGAGGGGGTGCTGAGAGATATTCTCGCCAACCC
>JAYVYS010000881.1:0-3966 GCA_043784005.1 Isosphaeraceae bacterium | reverse complement strand
CGGCTCCGTCGTCGACCTCTCGGCAGTCTCCGGCCTCAAGATCGACAAACACAGCACCGGAGGCGTGGGCGATAAAACGTCCTTGATCCTCGCACCCATCGCCGCCGCCGTGGGGATTCCCGTGCCGATGGTTTCGGGTCGAGGTCTGGGTCATACCGGTGGAACGCTGGATAAGCTCGAAGCGATCCCGGGGTTTCGTGTCGATCTCGATCTTTCGCGTTACAAATCGGTCTTGAACGATTGCGGTTTGGTCTTGATCGGTCAGACCGCCGAAATCGCTCCCGCCGACAAGAGGCTCTACGCCCTGCGCGACGCGACGGCGACCGTGGAATCGATCCCCTTGATCTCCGCATCGATCATGTCGAAAAAGCTTGCCGAAGGGATCGATGGCCTGGTTCTCGATGTGAAAACCGGTAACGGGGCGTTCATGGAAAAGCTCGAAGACTCACGCGCCCTGGCCGAGTCGATGGTCGCGATCGGCAAGCGGCTTGGCAAGACCATGCGGGCCTTGATCACGCGAATGGATCAGCCCCTCGGCCGCGCGGTCGGGAATGCCGTGGAAGTGGCCGAGTGCGTCGCCTGCTTGAAAGGTGAAGGGCCTGCCGACCTGATGGAGGTCTCGCTCGAACTCGCCGCCGAGATGGTCTTGATGGGCTCGCTTGCCACCGATCTCAACGAGGCGCGAGAGCGTTGCCGTCAGACAATCACCGACGGTTCGGCTCTGGAACGATTCCGGAGGGTCGTGGCCGCGCAGGGGGGAGATCCTCACGTCGTGGACGATCCGGGCGTTTTGCCGCAACCGCGCTCGCGACACGAGATCGTCGCGTCGCGTGCGGGCTTTGTCGAAAAGCTGGCCGCGCGGCCCGTCGGTCACGCGACAATGCTGCTGGGAGCGGGACGCGCGCGAGTCGATTCCACGATCGACCCCGCCGTCGGTGTCATTCTCCACAAGAAACTCGGCGACCGCGTTCAAAAGGGGGAACCGCTCTGCACCCTCCTGGTCAATGAAACGTCGTCGCTTGAAGCGGCATTGAGGATGATTGAAGACGCGTACACGATCGGCAACAAGGCCGTGTCCATCCCGCAACTCATCGTCGAGAGGATTTGAGGTCAGGCGAGGTTAACCGCCGATGACACAGATGAATACGGATGAAGAAAAGAGAATAGAACATCATTCATCATGGAAAGGCTTAAAAGAATGCGATTGATTTGGATTGGTCTTGGATTGGTCTTGATGCTTATCGTGACCACGCGTTTCGTCCAGTCGGCCGATCCTCAACCGGGCACGTCGGAGACGGCGGTTAGCACGACCTCGACGGCTGCGGAACCGACTCTCATCACCGAGCGACTTCGAGGTTTTGTCGGCATCGCCGTGATCCTCGGTCTGGCTTATGCGATCTCCTCAAACCGTCGGGCGATTTCGCGTCGCGTCGTTTTATGGGGGCTCGCGTTGCAGTGGATATTCGCGCTGCTGGTCCTTCGGGTTCCCGCGGGTGAGCGCGTCTTGACGGAGGCGGGGCATGTCGTCGAGCAAGTTCTGGGATGCGCGCTGAAAGGCGCGGAGTTCGTGTTCGGGAGCAAGCTCGTCGATCCGGGAGGGCCTGCGGGATTCGTCTTCGCGTTTCGCGTTCTGCCCACGGTGATCTTCGTCGCGGCACTCTTCGCCGTTCTTTATCACCTGGGTCTGATGCAATGGATCGTGCGAGGAATCGCCTACATCATGGCCCGGCTGATGGGGGCCAGCGGCGCGGAGTCGTTAAACGTCGCCGCGTCACTCTTTCTGGGCCAAACCGAGGCCCCGCTCACGATCCGGCCTTATCTACCGAAGTTGACAAAGTCGGAATTACTCACGGTCATGACGTCGGGAATGGCACACGTCTCGGGAGGAGTGATGGCGGCTTATTTCGCGGCTGGAGTCGCGCCTAAACATATCCTCACCGCGGTGATCATGACGGCTCCGGGGACGATCTTGCTCTCCAAGATGATCATCCCCGAGACAGAGACGCCCGAGACTCTTGGACGGGTGGCCCCCGACAAAGAGCGGCCCGACGCCAACGTGCTCGACGCGGCGTCACGTGGCACGCGTGAAGGCCTGAACCTCGCCTTGAATATCGCCGCGATGCTCATCGCGTTCCTCGGCCTGATCGCCTTGATCAACAAAGGCCTCAGTTTCGCGGACACGTCACTCGAAACACTCTTCGGGATCGCGTTCGCTCCCGTGGCGTATCTGCTGGGAGTCCCCTGGCGAGATTGCCCGACCATCGGCGGCTTGCTCGGCACGCGGACGGTCCTGAATGAATTGATCGCGTTCGGCGAACTTGGCAAGGTAAAAGCCGAGATCAGTACACGGGCCTTTACGATCACCACGTTCGCCCTTTGCGGGTTCGCGAATTTCAGCTCGATCGGCATCCAGCTTGGCGGCATCGGGGCGCTCGCGCCCGAGCGTCGGGCCGACCTCGCCCGGCTTGGATTTCGCGCATTGCTCGCGGGAACGCTCGCCAACTTCCTCTCAGCCTGCATCGCGGGGATCTTGCTATGAGCACATTGCTTTTCGATCATGCCGAGGAGGCCGCCGTCGCGATCAAGACGCGGATTCCCGAGCCTGGAAAGGTCGCGGTCGTGCTTGGCTCCGGCCTTGGTCCTCTCGCGCATCGACTTGAAGACAAGACAGTGATTCCTTACGCGTTAATCCCGCATTTCCCCGAACCCACCGTGACGGGCCATCAAGGAAACCTCATTTCCGGAAGGCTCGGCGACGCTCGGGTCATCTACCTTCAAGGCCGGTTCCACTATTATGAAGGGCACGATCTCTCCGTCGTCACCTTTCCGGTTCGCGTCTTGAAGCAGCTCGGCGTGGAAACGCTGATCCTCACCGCGGCGACCGGCGGCTTGAACCTGGACCATCGTCCTGGTGATATCGTTTGCTTATCTGATCACTTGAATTTGATCGGCTGGAACCCGCTCAGAGGGGCGAACGAAGACCGTTTCGGACCCAGGTTTCCGGACATGACGGAGGTCTATTCGCAACGACTCCGAGCGATTGCCGCTGAGGAGGCCGCGAGACTGGGCTGGGACCTGAGACGAGGCGTTTACGCATGCCTCTCCGGGCCGAGCTACGAGACGCCCGCCGAGATCGCGATGTTGCGGACGCTCGGGGCTGACGTCGTCGGGATGTCCACGGTTCCCGAGGCGATCGTGGCGCGACATTGCGGGATGGAAGTGCTGGCCTTCGCCCTGGTCACAAACGCGGCGGCGGGGGTCTCAGGTGCGCCCATCAATCATGAAGACGTGCTTGAAGCCGGGAGGCAAGCCGTCCCCAGATTGGGCGGCTTGATCGAGGCCGTCGTCAAGCAACTCGCGATCTCAGCGCGCTGATGAACCACGATAAGCGCGGTCGAGCAGGTCGATGGGATGGACGACTTGCATCTTGCTCCCACGTTCCTTGACCTTGCGTGCGATCTGTAGGATGCAACCGACATTACCCGTCGCCACCACGTCGGCCCCCGTGGCTGCGATGTGGTCCATCTTGCGACGGCCGAGCCTTTCGGACATCTCGGGCTGAGTCAGGTTGTAGGTCCCCGCGGCACCGCAGCACAGCTCGCTTTCTTCCAGCGGAACGAGCGTGAGGCCCGGGATCATACCGAGAAGTTGGCGAGGTTGCGTGCGGACCTGCTGCGCGTGGCAGAGGTGGCAGGCGTCGTGATATGTCACGCTCATGGGCAATGCGTTTTTCGGGGCGATCGGACCGAGCGTGACGAGAAATTCAGAGATATCCTTGACCTTGGCCACGAATTTATTCGAAGCGTCGCGATCTGCTTCATCAAGCAGGTGGTGATAATCTTTGAGCATGGCCCCGCAGCCCGCGGCGTTGACGATGATCGCGTCAAACTCTTCAGGCTTGAAGATATTAAGGTTTTTTCGCGCGAGGGCCTGCGCGGGCTCCTCGGCACCGGAGTGATAATGGAT
>JAYVYS010000880.1:0-3023 GCA_043784005.1 Isosphaeraceae bacterium | reverse complement strand
CGCGCCGAGGTTTCGCTCTTGGGGTCGGAACCCAGGTGCGCCAGCACAGCGCGATACGCCCATGCACGAGGCTCGACCGAGTTGATCAAGGATACCTGGTCGAGGACGTCTCCCGCGTCTTTATATTGCTCGCCATCAATCAAATGGTCGGCCTTCCATAAAAGGCTGTCGACGTGATTCGGATTGATTCTCAGAGCGTCCGCCAGTGATTTGGCGGACTGGGGCCGGTCGTCGTTGGCGAAGGCGAGGGCGAGGAGGTAGTGATATCGAGGATCTTCGGCGGCGTCTTTGGGAGCCTTGCGAAGGGTCTCGGCGGCGAGGGCGTAATCTTGTTTCTGGATCGCGAGATCGGCGGTCGCGAGGAAAGCCTCGGTGAATTCGGGCGTTTGCTTGGTAACGAGGTCGTAGAACTGGTCGAGGACCTTCTTGGCATCAGCGCCGCGAAGGAGGAAGAAACGGCCCAGTGCGACGCGACCGTCCGCATTCGCATAGCGCTGCGGCACGGCGAAGGCGAGCCGCTCGATCGCGGCAAGCTGGGCGGCGGCCTCTTCACTCCGGCCGGCGTCACGATACGCCCGGTGAGCGAGCAGATGAATCTGGAGACTCGCGGGGAAACGGCGCAGGGCGTCGTCGATCGCCAGGATGGCGGCGGGGTACTTTCCCGTCGCTAGCTCGGTCTTGATGAGCAGGCGAGCCCAGGATTCGTTCCAGCCGTTGCGGGCTTTCCCCTCCGCCGACATCATGGCGCATTCGACATACTTGCCCGTGCGGAAAAGTTCCTCGGCGTCTTCGGGCTCGGCGGCGAGGGTGATCGTCGGAAGCCATCCTACCATCCCCAACAGGATGGGAAGCAAATGGCGGAAATCTCGGCGAGAGACAGTGGCGCGCATGGATTCATTCCGCTCGGATTTTGGCCCGACAGAAGGAGAAGGAGAGGTGAGCAAGATTATAGCGTTGTTGGAGAAGGGATTGCGAAAAGTTTTCAGGCGCTGGGCCTTCCTCCTATTTTCGAGAGGCGGATCAACCCCTTGATCTGCCCATAAAACAGCTCGGAACGTAAACCGCGCCAGAAAATGAGCGACCGCTTGATGGAGACCGGTTGCTCTGTTAGCATCTCAATTCACAACCCTCTCTTTTCAAAACGCATAACGACAAATCGATTCGCCAACCCGATGACGGACCCTGTCGGGCTGATTCGTTGTTTGCATTGGCACATGGTTCCCCAGAAAATCGATATCGGTCACCTCGCATCGGGGAACGTCGACATGAAAGTCGGACACGGATGGAAGGGATCTGTACGATCGGGTCTAATCGGACTTGCGACAGTCGCCTGCGTTTCGAGCCTGATTTCCTCGACGCACGCTGACGGACCTGAAAAGCCGGGGAAGGCATCGCCGACCTATACCAAAGACGTGGCCCCGATTCTCCAAACCAAATGCCTGAATTGCCATCGCAAGCACCAGGTTGGCCCGTTCGCGTTGGAGACCTACGAACAGGCGCGAAAGCGGGCGCACGACATCGCCGAGGTGACCGAGGAGCGTTCGATGCCCCCTTGGAAGCCGAAGCCAGGGGTTGGCCCCAAGCTCAAGCACGACCAGTCGTTGACGCAGGCTGAGGTCACCATTTTGGCCGCCTGGGCCGCGGCGGGCGCACCCCGTGGTGACCTTAAAGATTTGCCGCCCTTACCGCAATTCGCCGAGGGCTGGAAGCTCGGCCCGCCCGACTTGATCCTCGTACCTGCCCAGGGTTTCACGGTTCCGGCCTCGGGTCCCGACACTTATCGATGTTTCGTCTTGCCGACCAACCTGGCGAAGGACATGTACCTTGAGGCTGTGGACTACGCCCCGAGCGAACGCGGGGCGGTGCATCATCTGATCGCCTACATCGATACGACGGGACAGGCCAGACAGCTTGACGAGGCTGATCCGGGACCCGGCTATGCCTCACCCTCCGGAGCGGGTATCGAGGCTGACGAACTCGGCTTCTGGACAGGGGGAAGCGAGCCGCACCGCCTGCCTGAAGGGGTCGGCATCCATCTCCCCAGCCAATCCGACGTCGTGCTGCAAGTTCATTATCATCCCAGCGGCAAGGCGGGCCTCGACCGGACGCGGATCGGGCTCTACTTCGCGCGTAAGCCGGTCAAGCAAGCACTCCACTGGAACAACGTGTCGAGCTATGATTTTCGACTTCCCGCCGGCGACGATAACGTCGAGGTCAAGGCGAGTTGGTTCATCCCGACCGATCTGGAAATCCTGGCGGTTTCTCCCCACATGCACCAGCTTGGTCGTGACATGCACATGTCAATTCTTTTGCCAAATGGTAAGAATCAGAGTCTGATCGAAATCACCGCGTGGGACCCTTCCTGGCAGAGCGCCTACCATTTCCAGAAGCCGATACCGCTTCCCGCCGGATCGGCACTGCGGCTCGTCGCCCACTTCGACAACTCGGCCCACGCTCGCAACCCCAACAAGCCGCCCAAGCTTGTCGTGTTCGGCCCCAACGCCAACGACGAGATGTGCGTCGGCTACGTCGCCGTGGTGAAAAAGGGACAAGACCTGACTTCTGCTCGCAGCCGAGACGATCTTTTCGAGATCTTCATGAAGCAGCGAGAGCGGCTCATCCGCAAGCAAGGTGTCAGGTAAGGTTCTCGGTTGTCGAATCCGCGCTGTCCTCTCATAAGGACGATTCTCACCGCGACCGCGGAAAGAACCTGCCCGTTCGTCGCATATATTCCTGATACTCGTGACCGAACCTCTCGATCAGCTTCGCCTCCTCAATCGGGGTGCGGGCCACGAGGATCACCATGACCACGAGGCCGAGCGTGAAGAGAAGCCCATTCGCGGTGACAAGAGACAGCGAGAGTCCGAATAGGAAAACCACCACATAAAAGGGATGCCGCACCCACTGATAGGGGCCGTATGTGATCAAGGTATGCTCGGGTCGGGTCACGACCGTATCGGTAAGGCTTTTGCCCAGGCTTCGAAACGTCCAGAACCAGAGTGGCGGCACGACGAATAGGCCGA
>JAYVYS010000879.1:0-7722 GCA_043784005.1 Isosphaeraceae bacterium | reverse complement strand
GGCGGCGGTGAATGGAATCGCTGGAGCCGGATCGGACCGGCTGGAGACCCTCGATGAATGGCGGCAGCAACGCTCTCTGGGTCGAACTTTCGACAATGGCCGACGGATTTGCAAACCTGGGCCGACGGCTCCTGAGCGCTTCGCGCTTATTACACGCCCCGGGTGTCTTGCCGTCGGAGTCGCTCGTCGACGAGTTGACCGACCTGCGAACGGGATTCGCGACGCTTCGCGAACGTGTGACTTCACTGGCGGTCTCGCTCGGCGTTTCCGTAGTCGAACCGAACGAGTTAAACGACCTCAAGGCTCTGGCCGTCCTGCTTGAGGCCGTGGAAGACGCCGAGGAACGAAGAGACGCCTGGAGCGCCAAAGTGACACAGGCGCTCACGGTGCTCGATGGCATCCTCGAATTGCGCCACGCCCAGAACGCTGAGTTCGCGCCATTGATCGCCTGCCAGGAACAAGCCCGAACGCTCCGTTGGGAAATCTCTTTCGCTCGCGAAGGGACTCTGGCCGACACCGTTCAAAGCCTTGTGGAGATGGATCATCCGTTCGCCTATGTCCTGACCATGGTGCGAGGCGCGGACGGGGTCGACGATGATCTCTGGGAAACACTCTTCGAGTCCGTGGGATCGACATTCTCTCGCCCTCTCGCCGCGGCCGTCACTCGTGGAAGAATCATCGCGGGTGTTTCATTTGCCCAGGCTCTCACTCTCGAACCTACGTCGCCGGTTGCACCCGAGATCCGAGACGAAACAGCACCCACACTCTCGGAGATCAGCGAGCCCTGGTTCGCGCTTTCCGTCCCGTCCCTCTTGGTCGAGACACCACGAAGCGCGTCCCGTTTGATCGAAACGTCGACTCTTTCCGATGATGTCCTTGCGTCGTTCGCCGAGGATACCGTCCCCTGGCTCCCGCACGGGATCGGCTCTTTTTTGACGAGCAGGCGGATCGCTCGGGTCACACGCCGCAAGACGCTTCCGCTGGTCGAGCGTCTCGAAACCGTCCGACTTCTCACGTGCAACACCATCAGCGGGTTTGTCTTCCTCGACTCTCAGAACGACGGTATTTATCAGCCCGCGCTCGACAAGGCGATCGCCGGTAACACGATCGAGTTGTTGAATAGCTCCGGGGTCGTCGTCGCGAAGGCCACCTCCGACGCGAATGGGGCCTATGCGTTTTCGACGGACAGCACGATCGACACGGCCTCGTTGACTCTCACAAAGAGCTACAGTGTCCCCGATCAGCTTACGAACATTGCTTCGACTCTCAATATCAATCGATTCGACACGAGTCTCGGGACGCTCACTCAGGTCGACATCCGTTATGACGGCACGCTGGTCGGCCAGATGAAGGTTGAGAATACAAGTCAGACCTCGACTCAGACGATTAGCGGCAACATCTCGGGGACGTTCAAACTCGTCGGGCAGGGAGTGTCGCTCTCGACTTCCGTCACCAGCGGCTTCGGCCCCTTTAACGCTTCCGCTTACGACGGCACTCTCGACTATTCGGGAACAAGCGGCATTGACTTCGGCGCGAAGACCAGTCTTACCAGCCAGTCGCACTCCTTGAAAACTTCGGCTGGCGCAGACCTGACCGCCTACCAGGGGACGGGAACTCTTCCTTTCAATCTGACGGTGAATGCCTCATCCCCCGCGTCCGGCGGGGGGAATGTCATCTATAACGCGAGGACAAGTGCATCGGCTAATGTCACGGTCGTTTATCACTACAATCCGAGCAATTGTCTCGCTCCGGGAAACTACACGATCCTCCAACCCGACGAGCCGACCGGCACCCTGAACGGAAAGGACTCGATCAACGGCGCGGTCCTTCCTCCCACTCCTTCGGGCAAGCCCGATAGCATTCCCGTCACCTTGAAGAACGTCGACGCGACGAACAACGATTTCGGCGAGATCAAGCCGGCCGAGATCAAGGGGTTCGTTTATCAAGATGTCGACCTCTCTAAACTCCGAAGCCGCGGCGATATTGGAATCCCCAACATTCAGGTCTTGCTTCAAGGCACCGACGACCTTGGCGACACCGTGAGCCAGCTCGAAGTGACAGACGGCAACGGCGCTTATGACTTTCCGAACCTTCGGCCGGGAACCTATTCCACGGCGTTACCGACCAATCCGGCCGGTTACATCAACTGGTTCGACACCAAGGGGAACATCGTTCCGATCCCGGGAAGCGACCAGACCAATCTGATTCCGGGCATCACAATCGCGCCGGGGGACGTGGCGGCGGAGAACAATTTCGGCGAGATCAAGGGCGGCACACCGCAAGGCTGCTCGGCGATGCCTTCAAGCATCGAATCCGTGAAACGCCTGGGCATTCATCATCAACCCACGAAGTTTGTGCTGACGTTCTCAGCGCCCCTCGATCCGGCGACGGCGACGAACATTGCCAACTATCAGTTGCTGATCGCATTCCGAGACGGCAAGTTTTCCAAACATCCGCTGCAATTCAAGTCCGCCATTTACGACCCGACCAACAACACGGTGACGCTGTTGCCCGCCGGTCATTTGAACATTCACTTCCACTATCAACTCACGGTTTCAGGGCTCAAGGACCCATGCGGCGACCCGTTCGTTGCCGGGGCGAATGGCAAATATGTGTCAATCATCACCAAGCAAGACTACCAGCATCCCGTCCCCGCGGGGCCGAATGCCCACGTCGCCAAGGCCACGAACTGGGTTGTCAAATACCCGCGCCTGGCCTCGAATCATGGGCACGCGGGACATCATTGAGCATCAAGATGATAGAGAGGCGATCACCAAGATGCCAAGATCGGCGAGGGTCTCGCGCCCTCGCCGTCTTTGGGTGAATCGCCGGAGCCAGGAGACCTTCTCCAATCAGGCCTCTCTTGGTAACTCGCCTCAGACAAAGGTGTTCGTCGGTTCGGCCTCGGCGCCCGGAAGGGGTCGATGGGTCTGGCCGTTTCCGTGGCCGTGACCGTTAGACTCGTAGTGCGATCGGTTCGGGTCGAAGCGGGACACCGAGGGTTGCACAGTGAATCGCAGCCCTTTGCGTCGAAGGAAATTCGCCCACGAGTCCAGCAAGGCGTAGAAGACCGGTGTCACGAGCAACGCCAGCAGCAGTGAAAGTATCTGGCCGCCGATGATCACCTTCGCCATGCTCGCCCGCGCTCCCGCGCCAGGCCCCTGTCCGAAAGCGATCGGAAGCATCGCCGCGACGAGCATCACGGTCGTCATCAGGATCGGGCGAAGCCTTGTGTGATTGGCTTCGATGATCGCCTCATGTCGAGGCACGCCTTTCATGCGGAGTTGGTTGGTGGCGTCGACCTGAAGAATCCCGTTCTTCTTGACGATACCGACCAGCATGAACAGACCGAACATCGCGTAGAGGTCCATCGGCGTTTGCCAAAGAACTAGCGAAAGCAAACCGAAGGGGATCGTCACCGGCAGCGCCATCAGGATCGCGACCGGCTGAGTCCAACTCTCAAATTGCGCCGCGATGATCAAGTACATGAACACAATCGAGAGAACGAACGCGATCACGAAGTAATAGCCCGTCTCGGCGAGTGTTTTGGCCTGACCAGTGAACACAATGGAATATCCTGGCGCGAGTTTCATCTCCTTAACGAGCGCGGTGGCTCGATTGACCGCCTCTCCAAGGGTCACGCCGTCGGGGTTGCCGAGCACTGTCACGATCCGATCGCGTGTCAGACGTTCGATCTCGGTCGGCCCTCGTTCGTCCTTGAGCTTAGCCAGGCTGGTGAGCTTGACGAGCCCGGCGGTCGGTGAGGGGAGTGTCAGGTCGTAGAGTTCCTTGGTGCTAGAACGTTCGTCGGCCCGGGCACGTAGCCAGACGTCGTATTGCTGGCCGCCATCGCGAAACTTGGTGACAGGAAGCCCACCGACGAGAATCCGAAGCGAGTCCGCGACCGTCACGACGGGAATGCCGAGGTCGCTCGCCGCCTCGCGATCCACAATCACTTGAACTTCTGGTTTGCGGAGTGAGAGGGTCGTGTCGATGTCGACCAGGCCGGGTTGCTCCTTGAGTTTACGGATCAACTCGCGGGCATATCGGTCAAGCTGGTTGAGGTCTGGTCCGGCGAGATTGACCTGGAAGGTTTGCGGTCGACGTCCTCCCTGGAACGAAGAAACGTCGTTCACACTGGCCCTCAGGTCGGGATAGTCTTCCAGAATTTTTCGCGCCTGCTGCTGGACGTCGAACTGAGTGTATTTTCGCTCTTCAAGGTCTTTCATCCGAACATAGATCGTGCCGTTGGTGACGTCACCTTCGCCTTTCACCACGCGACCGCCGGAGGTCTGACCGGTCTGGATAAACGTATGCTCGGTGCCCGGTAATGTCTTGAGGCGCGCTTCGATCTCGTTAAACTCCTTGGTCGCGCGGTCAAGGCTGAAGCCTTCGGGCGTCGTGATAGAGACTTCATACTCGCTCTGATCGTCCCGCGGGATCAGGTTGAAACCAACCGACCTCCCGATCGGCACGGTGCTGCCGATCACCAAGATCGCAACCAACACGACCAGCCATTTGAACCGCAAAGCACCGCGAAGGCTGACGCCGTAGGCTCGATCCGTGAGCTTGTAGAAGATCCCATCCTTGGATTTGGCATGGCCCCCTTTGCCCGGCTCAAGCTTGAGAAACCGTGAGCAAAGCATCGGGGTCAGCGTGAACGAGACGAAAAGGCTCATGCCGACCGCGAAGGCCACCGTGTAGCCGAAGCTCGAAAAGAATCGGCCGACGATTCCACCCATGAAAGCGATCGGCAAGAAGATCACGATCAAGGAAAGACTCGTCGCCATCACGGCCAGGGCAATTTCCCTGGTCCCGAGAACGGCGGCCTCCATCGCGTCCATTCCGTCCTCTTCCATATGACGGAAAATGTTCTCATGAACGACCACCGCGTCGTCAATCACGATGCCGATCGCCAGGATCAGGCCGAGCATCGTGATGTTGTTCAGAGTGAAACCCATGTAGCTCATGAACAAAAACGTCGGGATGATCGAGGTCGGAATCGCCAGCGTGGCGATCAAGGTCGTTCGCCAGTCTCGTATGAACAAAAGTATCGTGGCCGATACCAATACCGCAGCCAGTAGCAAGTGGAATTTCACTTCCTCGATCGACTTGCGGATGAACCGAGAGTTGTCGCGAATGATCACGGTTTCGATATCGGGGGGGAGTGCTTCCTTGATCTCGGCAAGGCGTTGCTTGAGGTCATCAACCACCCGGACCGTGTTCATGCCCGATTGTTTCCGGACCACCAGGCTGACAGCGTTGACACCATCGAGCCGGGCCATGGTTCGAGGCTCTTCGAACGAGTCGTCGACCCGGCCGATGTCGCGGATTCGGACGGGATAGCCTTTGCGATTGGCCACGATCATCTGGCTGAATTCGTTCGCGGTGCTCAGCCTGCCGAGGGTCCGGAGAACGAGTTCGCGCGATCCCTGATCAACCCGTCCGCCGGGGACCTCAAGATTCTGGCGGACGAGCGCGCTTCGCACATCCTCGATCGAGAGGTTGAATGAAGCGAGCTTGTTAGTATCGACGATCACGTTCATCGCCCGAATCCGACCGCCGACAAGCGTGATCGCGCCGACGCCGCTGACCGTCTCCAATCGCTCCTTGATCCGCCTCCGGGCCAATTCAGTCACTTCGCGAAAGTCGCGACGGCCCGAAACGGCGATGGTCAACACGGGCATCGAACCGGTGTCGAACTTATCGATGATTGGCGACTGGGTGCCATCGGGAAAGTCGGCGAGGATGGTGTTGACCTTGTCGCGAACCTCCTGGGTGCCGACGTTGCCGTTCTTCGAGAGCTGAAACTGCACAGTGACGACGGAGACACCTTCCATCGTCGTCGATCGTAGTTCGTCGATCCCGGAGACGGTGTTGATGATATCTTCGATCGGTTTGGTGACCGAGCTTTCCATCTCTTCGACACTTGCTCCGGGAAGCACGGTGGTCACCGTGGCGACCGGGAAGTCGACGTCGGGAAAAAGGTCAACGCCGAGTCTGCCGTACGAGACCATCCCCATCACCACGGGGATCGCCACGAGAACCCAGGTGAAAACGGGACGGCGGATGCAGATTTCGGAGATCGTCATGACAGTAAGACCGAGGGCCAAGTCGGGAGGGAAAGTTCACGCGAGACGTGTTCGAGAGCGCGCGGGCTCGGGTCAGCCGGCGGGAGTGACCGATTTTTCGGGAGCGGGGGGTTTTGAAGCGGTCGGGGTTTTGATCGCCTTCTCTTTCTCCACGCGAAGGATGACCGACGTGCCATCCGCCAATTGTGTCCAGCCGTCGATCACGACGTTCGCTCCCTCCGGTAATGTCGAGGTCACTTCCACCCAGCCCGGCCCTTCCAGACCAGTCTCGATGTTGATGCCGCGCGCCTTGCCTCCTTCAACCACGAAGACCTTGGTCACGCCCGCGAACTTCAACACCGACTCCATCGGGACGACGACCGCTTCAGAATCTCTGCCCGTGAGAATCGACGCCTTTGCAAAGCCACCGGGACGGAGCGTGCCGCGATCGTTGGGAATCACGGATTCAACCTGGAATGTCCGGCTGACCGGATCGACCTGCGGATTGATCCGCGCGACCTTGCCTTCGAACACCTTGCCGGGAAAAGACGCCACCGAGACGCGAACGGCTTGCCCGGGCTTCACATCGGCACTGTGGCGTTCAGGAACGTTCGCCCAGAGCCGGAGCGGGCTTTCGATCACCAGTTCCATCACCGCATCGCCATCTTTGAGGATCTGTCCCTCGGCGACGGAACGTTTGGTGATGCCGTACGTCAATTTGTCTTTGCTGATGCCTTCCGGCAGCTTGGAAGGCTCGGGCACCTTGATGTTCATTTCCTTGAGCATCTGCTCGGCGGAGTCGATCGCGATCTTTGAGGTGTAGGCCGTGGCGATGATGTTGCGCGCGGTGCTGACCGCGAAATCCCGCGCGGCCTTGGCGGCGTCCAGGTCGTTCTCGGTGTTCTGAAGTTCTTCCGCGGTCCCCGCGCCTCGGTCGTGAAGGCGTCGCAGGCGATTGAGGTTGTTCGCGGCTTTCTTGACCGCGACATTCGCCTGGACGATCGCCGGAGCCTTTTCAATGAGGTCGGTGGTCTCCTGACCAAGGAGGAGGTTCTCGGTAAGTCCGAAGTGTTTCAGAGCGGACTCGGCTTGCTCTTCGGTGATCCCAAGCCGGACGAGTTCGGCGAGATACTTGGATCGGGCCTGGGAAAAGGCCAGTTTCGCATCGATCGCCTCAAGTTCGATCAAGGGCTCTCCGGGGCGGACATGGTCGCCCATGTCATGAAGGACGCGAAGGACCCGGCCCCCCTTCTTGGCACCGAGGTTCACCTCTTCCCACCCCTTCAGAGTTCCCACGACCTCGACCGACCGTTCCACGGCCTGACGGCCGATCGGGGCGACTTTCACGGGGATCGCTTTGGGCGTTTCGGAGGCCTTGATCGTTTTTTCGGCTCCGTCTCGCCCGCAACCGGCGAGGGCCATGAGCGTCGAGAATGTGGATGCCAGCGCGATCGCCTTGAATCTGGAAATCATCGTCGCAATCCCCGGCCATCGAAGCCGGGCTCCCCAAAGCCTCGGAGTAAGTCGTTCACGAGGCGAGACGCGAGGTCCGGCCCCAATTCCATTCCTTTGAAGAGAAACTCCATCATCGCCGACGTGATCAATGCGCGACATACGAAGTGCAAGGCGTCGCTTTGAGCCTTCGAGATGA
>JAYVYS010000878.1:0-16280 GCA_043784005.1 Isosphaeraceae bacterium | reverse complement strand
GGCGTTTTGTACCCTCCGGCCTCGCTTGGGGTGATCGGCGGAGGCCAACTCGGCCGGATGTTTGTTCAGGCCGCCCAGCGAATGGGGTACACCACCGGAGTCCTCAGCGCGACGGAAGACTCACCCGCCGCGCAGGTCGCAGACTGGAAGGTCGTCTCCCCCCCCGATCGGCTCCCCGCGATCAAAACGTTTGCCGAACGGGCGGACGCAGTCACAGTGGAGTTTGAAAACGTCTCGGCGCCCGCCTTGCGATGGCTTGCGCGTCGAAAACTTGTCCGACCCGGATGGCGAACGGTCTGGGTGAGCCAGAACCGCTTGCGAGAGAAAACCTTCTTAAAGAATCACGGTTTTCCACTCGCCGATTGGCATCCCGTTCGGTCCGAGGCCGAGCTTCAGTCGGCGATTGTCACGTTGGGGGTTCCCTTCATCCTCAAGACAGCGGCTTCGGGTTACGATGGCAAAGGACAGACCCGAGTGGACCATCCTGCTGATGCCGAGGCAGCCTGGGCAAGTCTGGGACACGTGACCTGTGTGGCCGAGGCGTGGGTGACATTCGCCTCGGAGGTCTCCGTGGTTGTGGCACGTGGACACGATGGTCAGGCGGTGTCTTATCCCGTCGGATTGAACCGGCACGAACGCCACATCCTGGATACAACCATGATGCCGGCGCCGGTGGGGCCTGCGGTCGCGAACGACGCAAGGGCTTTGGCGCTTGCGATGGCAGAGGCGTTAGAGACCGTCGGAGTACTTACGGTCGAATTCTTTCTGACCGCCGATGGCGATCTTCTCGTCAACGAACTGGCACCTCGGCCGCATAACTCGGGCCACCTAAGCATCGACGCGGCCGTTTCGAGCCAGTTCGAACAGCAAGTGCGGACCCTTTGCGGACTACCGCTAGGATCGGCAAACTTGACCACTCCCGCGGCGATGGTCAACCTGCTCGGAGACCTTTGGGCGAAAGGCGAGCCGGACTGGTCGGCGGCCCTGGCAAGTGATCCGGGGGTCAAGCTCCATCTCTACGGGAAGCGAACTGCCGCGTCTGGACGTAAAATGGGCCACTTGACCGTCCTCGACCCTGATCCCGAGACCGCTCTCGCTCGTGTGGTTTCCGCACGGCGGATGCTGGTCGTTGGGCAGACCTAACGATCTTTTCAAAGAGCCGAGCATCCCATGAGTTGGGCCGAGCCCGGTTGGTTGATCCTCCTGGTCGTGGTGCCGCTCCCTTGGGTTTTCGCCAGGGCGAGACCGCGATTGCCGTGGCCGACGCTGGGCGGCTTCGACCATGTCGGACGTTGGTCGGCCAGAGCGAAGGCGGGGCTTCCCATCCTGGCCCGTTGCGCCGCGATAGGTTGCGTCGTGATGGCACTGGCGCGACCTCAGACAGTCGGGGGGCGCATTCGAATTGCCGGGCAAGGCGTGGCGATCGTCGTGGCCCTCGATCAAAGCTCCAGCATGAATACGCCCGACTTCGCCGATGGTCCCGAACTTCCCTCGATCAGTCGGCTTGACGCTGCCAAACGGACGCTCATCCGCTTCATTGAGGGCCGTCCGGATGATCTGCTTGGTCTGGTTGTCTTCGCCAACTACCCGGATTTCGCGGGCCAGTTGACGCTCGATCATTCGTTTTTGATTGAAACCGTCGCTTCGATCCGCTCCGCGAAGCCGGGAGAGGACGGCACAAACCTTGGCGACGCCATGGTCTGGGCACTCAATGCATTAAAAGACGCCTCTCCGAAGAAGAAGGTTTTGGTCGTTTTGACTGACGGACGGAATGCCCCGGCCGTTCCCCACCCGATGGACCCGACGCGCGCCGCCGAGATCGCTCAGGCCCTGGGCGTGACCGTTCACACGATTGCAGTAGGAACGGGGAAAATGGTCACACTCGCGATCGACCCGATCACCAAGCTCGGCCCCTCCGCTGAAGTCGAAGGTCCCGACCATGAGCTGCTGGCGAAGATCGCCGACCGAGGAGGGGGTCGAGCCTTCTTCGCCGAGGATGCGGACTCACTCAAGGACGTGTTCGACACGATCGACAGCCTCGAAAAAAGCCCCGTTCGTGGCGAGATCCACACGCGCTATCGCGAAGAGTTTAGCCCGTGGGTGGTGGCCGCCATCGGGCTCATTCTCGTCGATCGGCTTCTGGCGGCGGGATGGTTTCGCAGGCTACCGTAGAAGACCTGGCGCGGCCTGTTCACGGAAGCGAGCTCTCTCAATGCAACTGGTCCAACCCGAATGGCTCTGGATTCTGGCCGTCTTGCCTCTCGTTGCGCTTAGGTCGGTATTCGGCGGGGCGAACCGGCGGCGAGACTGGTTGGCGCTGGGGTCTTCGGGGGAACCTGCTCGCGACGGTACGCTCCTCTGGATTTTGGCGGTGCTTTTTTTCGTGATCGCTCTCTCCAGACCGCGCTGGGGGAATAATGATCATCAGAGTCCGCCCGCCGCCGCCGGGCGTGACCTGGTCTTGCTGCTGGATGTGAGTCGGAGCATGGGCGCCCGAGACGCCGTGCCCGACCGCCTGAGTGTCGCGATCGAATCGGCGGAGAGCCTTGTGAATGCTCTCGGGAGATCACCCGGTGACCGCGTGGCGGTCGTCGCGTTTGCTGGCCGTGGAGTGAGGCGCTGCCCCCTCACGCAGACGCTCGGCGCGGCGATCGAGGTCCTTCATGAACTCAAGCCCGGTGGCGTTCAGCCCGGTGGAACCGACCTGGGCGCTGCGCTCGATGCCGCTCGCGAAGCGTTCGACGACCAGGAGCACGCGGGGGGGCGAACGGTTGTCCTTTTCTCCGATGGCGAAGACCACGAAGATCGCTGGCGAGAAGCTCTGGACCGCGTGAGAGGCGAAGGAATCGTCGTCCACACTGTTGCGGTCGGCGACCCGAACCAAGGGCAGGAAGTTCCCGCATCCTCGGGCGAACCGCTTGTATTTCAAGGGGAGCCTGTCCTCTCGACCCGCTCAGACAGGAGCCTCGAAATGATCGCCACGCGGACGGGAGGCGCATTCATTCCGCTCGGACTGAGTACGACCGATCTGGGTAACCTCTACCGATCGCGGATCGAGCCTGTCGCGGCCAGGACTCGTATTTCAAGGTTTGCCGCCGAGCCTCCTGAGCGCTTCCGCGTGTTTCTTCTCTTTGGTTTGACCCTCGCGATCGCCGCAGCCTGGCCGACGAGACCGCGTCCCTTCGCGAGGACGGGCCAACTCACTTTCGCGGCGTTGTGCGGGTTGATCTTTGTCGGGGCAGGCGCGACGGCCGATCCGTCGGGGATCATCGAATCAGGACGCGCGGAGTTCGCCGCGGGACGATTTGACGACGCCTTGTCGTGGTTCAAAAAGGCGATCCTCGTCGCGCCCGGGCACGCCGTCCCCCGATACGACGCCGCGGCGACCCTCTATCGGCTCGGCAGATTCGAGGAGGCTACAAACTACTATCGCGCAGCTCGCAAGAGCGCCTCGCCATTTCTAAGAGCCAAGATCGATTTCGGACTCGGAAATACCATGCTCTGTCGGGCCGACTTCGCGACGGCAATCCGCCATTATGAAGACTGCATCTCATCCAGGGTCCCCGGCATCGAACTCGACCGTTTGCGACAAGACGCCCTCATCAACAAGAAATATGCAGAGGAGCAAGCGCGAAACACCCTCGCAAATCCTGACGCGGAGGGAAAGCCTCAGGAATCGCCGGACAATTCCAGAAGCAACAACCCGCCATCGTCGGGGCAGCAAGAGTCGAAACCCTCGCCCATCAACCCCGCGAACGTTCCCGAAAGCGGAATCCCGTCCGGTCGTCGAGGATCTGGAGGAGCCGGTGGATACGGCCCGCCTCCACCGTCCGGCTCACCCGAAGACCAGCTCGCCCACGCAGTGGACAATGTCAAGAATGCCCGCGCGGGTCGTCTACCCGAAGCGGTGAATCACGAAGACCGTGATCACCTCAAAGATTGGTGAAATGCACATCGTCACGAAATTATCTTTGATAATATTGTCGCTCGTCATTGGTTCGCAGGGATCGAATTCCGGCGATCTGACCGTGACTGCGAAGGCTCGACCAGGGCAGGTTTACGTTGGCCAGGTGCTGGAGATCACGCTCGAAATCATCGGAAACCACGAGCGCCCGAAAGTGGTGATCCCTACCATCGCAGGTGCCGAAATCACGCTCGTCGGCACGGAGTTGCAGCCAATCAGCACCAGTGCGATCGGTGCTCAAATCTTCGTGCGGAACCTGTATCGATTCCAATACCGCGTGGTTCCACGACGCGCCGGAACGCACACCGTCCCGCCGTTCGTTGCGACGGTTGCCGGGAATTCGGTCGCATCCGCGCCCTTGAAGTTGATCGTGAAGGCGTTGCCCGCGGCAGGAAGGACCTCGGATTTTCTAGGAGGGGTCGGAGCCTTCGAGGTCGATGCGACCGCCGAGCCAAGTTCGGTTCGGCGCGGTCGAAACTTCGAATACCGGATCACGGTTCGAGGACTTGGAGCCGCGGGAATCCACGGCCCACCGGCGCTGGCACGGCTTGAAAGTCTTCCCTTGGGACTAAAGATCGAGAAAACGTCCAACATCGTGGATGCGGAGATTCCTTCACACACGTTTGTTTACCGAATCCGCACCACGATGGCGGGAGCGGCGACGTTGCCTTCGGTGCCGATCTCCGCTTTCGACCCCGAGACGCAAAGATATGTCACGCACCTTGCGCGAGGCGTGCCCATCCGGGTCACGGATGTCCCCGGCTTCGATGCATCGAAAGTAAGCTATCCTGAACCGTTATCATTGACTTCCGCCGTAGCGAGGTCTTCTCGACTTCGAGTTGTCATCTCCGTTTCAATCGGCGCGCTTCTGTTGGCTGGAATGGCGATCGTTCTAACGCGGCGTAAGCACTCACGCGCGGTTTTAATCCGCGGCACACTTCGCAGGCAGGCCGAACGGGTGCGAAATGCGGGAGATCTTCCGGATCTCGCGACCGCGATCATGGAAGGGCTCGTGGCCTTCCTGTCGCAGGCGATCGGTCGCGAGGCCGGAGCGCTGACCCCCGAAGAAGCCGAGGAAAGGATCACTCGCAACACGGGGTCGGCGGAGTCGGGGCGTGTCGCGAAACAAATTGTCCAGGCTTGCGATGCGGTTCTCTACGGAGGAACGACCCCTGATCCGAGTGCGCTCCGTACGCAGTCCCTGGGGCTGTTCAAGACTCTGGGAGCCGACAGCCGGAGGCAGCCGACCTGAGTCCGAAGACCCTTGCGAGAGGCTGCCTCCTCATATCAACATCGGTCGGTTCCATCGATCGCGAGGATCAATCGCCGTAGCGAACGCGGGCGATGGAGTTGGTTGTCGAGAAGAGTTCGCGGAAGGCCGTGGCCTTGATCTCGCGGCGGTGGGATTCAAAACCCTCGATCTTCACGGCCGGAATCGGCTTGTTGATCAAGTTCTCGATGGCGGTCAGCGGCTCTCCCTGATCGGGACAGACGAACATGAAGGCCATGCCATCTTTACCCATCCGGCCGGTCCGACCGATACGATGAAGATAGTTTTCCGCATCGTCGGGAATGTCGAAATTGATGACGTGGCTGATTCCTTCCACGTCGATGCCGCGACCCACGACATCCGTGGCGACGAGGATGGGAATCGTGCCGTCACGAAACCCCTTCATCACCCGATTTCGCACGGTCTGCGCGAGATCTCCGTGAATGGTCGCGACACCGGGAATCTTGGGTCGAAGCTTTTCACCGAGCTTTTCGGCTCCCCGCTTGGTGCGTGTGAAGACGATGCACTGGCGCGGCTTTTCGCGGTTCAGCAGACTCACGAGAAGTTCGAATTTTCGGTCGTGTTCGACCGTGATGTAGAACTGCTGGATGCTTTCGACCGACGGTTCGTCGCGCGAGAGGTTTAACTCTAAAGGCTCGAACATGTATTTCTGAGCAAGCCTGCGGACATCGGAACTGATCGTGGCGGAAAGCAAGAGCGTTTGGTGAGGGTCGGGAACTCTTCGGAGGATTCGCTCGATGTCGGGGCGGAACCCGATGTCGAGCATCCGATCGGCCTCGTCGAGAACCACGTGAAAAATGTCACCCAAGTAAAGGGTGCGCCTTTCCATGTGGTCCATCACGCGCCCGGGGGTGCCGACCACAATATCGACGCCGCGCTCCAAGGCGCGTAGCTGACGTTCGATCGGCTCGCCACCATAGATGCCGCAGATGGCAACATCTTGTCCCGTCGCCAATTTTTGGAGTTCGACCACGATTTGCTGGACGAGTTCGCGGGTCGGGGCCAGGATGATTCCTTGCGGCCCTCGTCCTCTCGCTTCCAGCATTTCGATGAGGGGGATGCCGAAGGCAGCGGTCTTTCCCGTGCCGGTCTTGGCCTGTCCGATCGCGTCTCTACCGTCGAGCGCCTCGGGAATGAGGGCGGACTGGATCGGGGAAGGGGTGTCGTAGCGAATTGAACTCAAAGCCTTGAGCATGGCGGGGCTCAGGCCCATCGAGGAGAACCCGGCAGAGAGTCCCTCCACCATGGCAATTTGATGCAAACAAGCCTCCTTAAAGAAATTTTGTCGTCACAACGATGCCCCGGCAATATGCCGGGCTGGAGTTCGAACCGATCTCAATGTCTCTATCATGATATCGCTTACGCGCATTTTCGTCAAAGTCATTCGTTCGACACGTTAGAACGCTTTCAACGCCGAGGATCTCCGCTGGCGGGATGGGGCCTGATGGGGCCTGATGGTTCCGCGGACGAATTCCCTTGCCGGGTGACACCGGTGCCGCTAAGTTCGGTAGCTGGCGGTTCCGTGTGTTGTCGGGACCGGATTCACGGGCCGTTCGCCTGGATCGATCGATCTTGTGACCTACCCGAGCGAGCTTGAGCCAGTCTTTCATCGTGGCAGGAGATATTCCCGTGGCCGAACCAGTGAACGCGAGCGGCGATCTTCAACAGAAATACCGGCAATTTCTCGATCTGTTGCCGTTAACGATTAGCCTGGCAGGACTTCCGACGAGCGAAGGGCGACTTTATAGCGAGGATCAGATCTCGGCACGCGCCATCACGGTGCGCTTAGCCTATAAAGTGGCGCGCGAGACCGCCAAGGAATGCCTGAGCGGGTCGTAAGAAGATTGCGGGGGGTAGGCGATCGGGGTGGAGCGATTCACGCTTTCGTCCCTGTTTGATCGCGGGTTGGAAGCCGATAAGAAATCGCGTGGTGAGAAGGCCCTCAAGGGAAAGCCCCCTCGGGCCGCTCGCCTCGCCCTTTGAATCGGCATTCCATTTTGCGAAAGGCCCTCCTCGAGATGACCATGACGACGCAACCCGCGGGCGGACCACGCAAGCTCAAGGCCGCGATCATCGGGTTCGGCCTCGACGGCATGGACAGCCACCAGCGCCTCAGCACCGGGGAGGAATGCCTCCTCGTGGGAGGGTCGGCCGAGACGCACGCCGAGATGCTTGAGACCATGCTCCGGCTCGAATCCGAGTTGGAACGTCTCAATCTCGGGCTCGCCGAAGTAAGCCCTTCCGAGCTTGCCGACATCGCCTGGCGAATCGACTCGCCTGAACTTCATATGATCGCTTTGAGGCTTCAGGATGGCCTCGACCGAGCCGGACGGAGATTCGAAGATCTTTCCGCGGACGAACTGACCGAGTTCTCGGCACCTGTTGAGTTCTGAGGTCGCTCCAAGCGAAAAGGTCGACTGCGCTCTCGCCAACGGCGGCCGCGTCCCAATTCCCGGGTCGCGGCCGCCGTCGGCGTTGATCCCGGCGAGAATCTCGATGAGATGAGGGGTGACTTTTGGAGTCGTCGCCAACAATTACTCATGGCGGACGAATTCTGAAACGGGAAGTCTCAATGTGAGGTAACCCTGAACAACCGACAGGAACGTCGGCCGCCATTGGCGGCGGGATGAAGGCGTGGTGCTGATGGACGACCGAGCGTTGGTCGATGCGCTCCGGGCCGGAGACCTTCACGCCCCTCGGCTCATGATTGAGCGATTTCAAACGATCGTGTTCTCACTTTGTCTTCGGATGATGAGCCATCGGCAGGACGCCGAGGACGTGATGCAAGAATCGTTCGTTCGTGCCTTGCGTGGGCTATCGGGTTTCGACCCGGAGCGGCCGTTCCGTCCCTGGCTCCTTGGCATTGCGGCCAACCGCTGCCGGACCGCCCTGGCGAAACGCCTCCGCCGGCCTGGCTTGAGCGACTTCGTCAGTGATCAAGTCGATCAGCGGCCCGGACTTACCGACCCTGACGATATCGCGGGTGAGATCGAACGGGCTGTCGGTCGTCTGCGTCCCGAGTATCGTCTGGTCTTCACTCTCTTTCACGAACAGAGCCTGGGTTACGAAGAAATCGCGGAGGCCGTGGAACGACCCGTCGGTACCGTCAAGACGTGGCTTCATCGGGCGAGAGCGGAACTTGCCGAAGATCTAAGTCGCCGTGGGGTAAGATGTTAAATGAGACGCACTGCAAATTTCGCGACTGACTGATGGTAGCCGAAGTCGCATTCGTGGGGATACCTTGTGGTTTGATCGTGGCCTGGAGCCTTTTGAAATTATGAACTGCCGAGATTTCGAGCCGACCTGGAACGACTGGCTGGACGACCGCGGTGCGGGCGATCCGGAACGGGCGAAATCGCTCGAAGCACACGCCGCCTCGTGCTCGCGTTGCCTGTCCGTCCATGCGCGATATCTCCTGTTGAGTCACGCGCTTCGGGTTGTGGGACCCCTCCCCGCGGTTTCTGAAAACTTCGCCGACCGGGTCCTCGCCGCCAGGGATTCGCCCGAGGTGGTAGGAATTGGCCGGGTTGACCCGCGACTCCGACGATACTCAGCGCTTGCCGCCGCGGCTGTCCTCCTTATGGCGGTTTCATTTGGGTTTCGAGCGTGGTTCGCGCGACCGGGACAAACTTTGCCGGACCGAGCGATCGTACAAAAAAGCTCGGTCAGTCCGGCTCCATTGACTGAGGCGCTCGCTGTCGCGACCTCGACGACCCTGGAACTTGCCCGAGAGGCCTCGGCTCCAGCCGCCCGGGTCGGATATCAACTCGCTTCGGCCGAACTGACGGAATCCACCCCGTCCACGACTCTTGGGCTCTCGGTCGATATGACATCCGCGACCGACGCCTTGCAGCGCGTGGGGAACCGACTCAATGCCGGGGTCCGACCTCTGGAAGGCTCGGCACGTCGAGCCTTCGGTTTTCTCCTCAGTAGTCCCCGCCTCGACAATCCCAAGCCGCCTCCCCGTTCCCCTCAAGGGGCCTGACGGACGAAACGCGGCTCGGGGGGATCACCCTCGGCCAGATCTCAGGAGCCGACCCGGATGACTTGCCCTCGCTTTCGAATGCTTTCAAAATCGACGGTCTCGAACGCCCTTCTCTTCGCGATCATGCTATTGGCGGCTTCCCGGACCGCTCCGGGGGCTGGCCCGGCGGACCCTCTCCTTCGCCTCGTACCGGCCGATGCCGGCGCGACACTCGTCGTGGAAGACCTGAAGGGGACCGCCCGCGACGTGTTTCAATCGTCGCTCTTCACAGGCGTTTGCCAGCTCCCCGTCGTTCAAGCATGGCTTGAATCAGGCAGCTTTCGCGAAGTTCGCGATGCATTGGGTAAGGTGGATCAGGCGCTCGGAGAAAAGGTAGGCGTCATTCGCGATGAACTCTTTGGAGAGGCGTTTATTCTGACGCTTCATGTCCCAAGGGGAGGGCGTCCCGACGAGGCCCGCGGGATCTTGCTGGTTCGCGTTCCGAACCGAGAGTTGCTCGATCGCCTGGTCTTTCGCATCAATACCGCTCAGGCTGACAAAGGTGAGCTTCGTCGCGTCACGGACCGCACGCATCACGGCGAGACTTACCATGTCCGCGAGTTTCCGCCAGGCGGACGCGAGGCGGAATACTATGCGACGCTCAACGACCGTGTGTTCATCTGGTCGAACTCCGAACCCTTGATTCAGGGGGCCTTGGACCGTCAGGCTGGTACAAGTCAGGGATTGGCGGTGGAACCGACTTTCCGCGCCGTCCGAGAAGGCCTGCCAGGTCATTCGATCGCGACTCTTTACGTCGACCCTCGCTTCGTTGGCAAAGTTCTCGAGGCTTCGGCGGGAACTCCAAAACCCGAAGACGAACGCCTGTTCGCTCTCGCGAGTCGTTATTTGAAAGCGGTACGCTATGCGGGGGCCTCGGTCGTCTGGCGACAGGGATTGATTCTCCAGACACGCGAAGTTTTTGACACGGAGAAGCTGACGCCAGGCATGAAACAGTGGGCGTCGCGTGGGAAAACTCCCGACGCCGTTCTCCGCCGATTCCCCGCGACCGCCTTGATCGCGGCCAGTGCCGCGATCGATCCGGTCACGCTCATCGACACGCTTTCGGAGCTTGTCGCTGCCAGGGATCGACCGAAGCTCGCGACCTTTTTCGAGGCGTTGAAAGGCGTGATGCTCGCGCAGAGCGTCCGAGAGGATCTCGCGCCGCATGTCGGACCTGGCATGGTCGCTTATCTTGAACGGCCCGACGCCAACGAACCCGAGGCGAAGCTCCCCATCGTACTCGCCCTGGAGATCGCTCGAAGTCCCACCGGAGCCAAAGCAGGCATCGCGATTGCGAACGGCTTGCGAACGATTCTCGCGGTTCACGCCCTCGAACCCAAAAACGGGGCGACGAATGCGAGAATCGTCACCCGAACCGCGCCAGGTTCCGAGGTCGTCGCCTTGAGCGACAAGACGCCGTATGCGTTCGCGCTTGCCGATGGCCGCCTGGTAGTGGGAAATACCCTGGGGGCGGTGGTGCGTGCCCTGGTCGCGCAATCCGACCCGAACGCGATCAGCAACTTCGCGAGATTTCGCGACGAACTTTTCCCCAACGCGACCAACCACGTCGCCGCTGATCTCAAAGCGATCCACGAATTCGCCAACCGAGCACGTCCCGTACTCGCGCGCCGCCTCTCGCAGCGCCAGGGGATCCTACTGTCCGATGCAGGAATCGATCTGGACCGGGCGCTCGCCCTTATCGAACTCTTCGACGTCGCCTTCGTCGCGAGCACGATCGAGCCGGGCTTTGTAGCCGTAAATCGAACAATGGGATTGGTTCGATTGGCGATGGCGTCCCGGCCCTGACGATGTTCCTCTCATACTCCGACTTCAGGCGGCAACAAGGCTCGAAGTGTATCGAGGGTGTCAGCCTCTATTGGAGGTTTATCCATCCGCCATCGCAAGATTCGAGGAAACCGGACGGCGATGCCCGACTTGTGTCGCGGAGAGCGGTTTAAACCTTCGAAAGCCAATTCAAAAACCAGCTCGGGCTTGACCGTACGGACCGGGCCGAACTTTTCAATCATATGACGACGAATGAACGCATCGACCTGACGAATCTCAGCGTCGGTAAGGCCCGAATATGCTTTCGCGATCGTGACGAGCTTCCCTTCGTCCCACACGCCGAAGGTGTAGTCGGTATAGAGGCTCGCGCGCTTGCCACTTCCTCGTTGGGCGGCGATCAGAACGGCGTCAATCGTCAGAGGGTTGACCTTCCACTTCCACCAATCTCCTCGCCTTCGGCCGACCCCATAGGTGGCGCTTTTCCGCTTGAGCATGAGGCCTTCCGCATTTCGCAAACGGCTCTCTGCTCGCGCGAGGGTCAGCCCTTCCCAAGAGTCCGCTTCGACAGTAGGTGAGAGGATGAACCGGCCGGGAAGATCGACGCTCGAAATCAGATCCGCGAGCTGTTTGCGACGCGCCTCCATCGGCTCGCCGCGAACATCCACACATGCTATTTCAAGCAAGTCATACGCCATGAGAATGACGGGGACTTCGCTGAGGATTGTCTTCCCGACCGTTTTCCTGCCGATACGTCGCTGAAGCTGGGCGAACGGAAGCGCGAACCCGTCGCGCCAAGGGAGGATCTCACCATCAACGACCGTGCCGTCCGGAAGCGCGTCACCCACGCCTGCGATCTCTGGATAACGCTCCGTCACAAGTTCTTCGCCTCGTGACCAGAGAAAGGTGTGCCCCTGGCGACGTATCAGTTGCGAACGAATGCCATCCCACTTCCATTCCGCCTGCCAATCCGCTCGACCGCCAAGGGTTTCGAGAGGAGACTCAAGGGCATACGCGAGGAAGAAGGGGTAGGGCTTGCTGAGGTCGCTATCGTCGGATTTCTCGGCGTGGAGTCCTTCAAAAAAGGTCGAGGTCGGCTCCCAGTCACCCATGAGTCGGTGAGCGATCACGTTCGCCGCGATCCCTTTGAACTTGGCCAGAGCGCGGGTCACGAGTTGTTGCGAAACGCCGACGCGGAATCCTCCTGAAATCAGCTTGTTCCAGACAAACCGCTGAGGCCGGTCCATTGATGCCCAAGCTTCGCGCATCGCCTCGCGCTGGGCGTCTTCGCCAGCTTTGCGCAAGGTCAATAGGCGGTCCTCCACCCAGAATTTCAAGGGCAGGTCACTGGAACGCTCGGGCTCGGGTAAGAGTAGGGCGATCGTCTCGGCGACGTCACCGACGGCGTCATACGACTCTTGGAATAGCCATTCGCTCACGCCAGCCTCGGCCGCCGCCCATTGTCGTAGCTTACCCGAGGGAACCACCTGTTTCGGTTTACGTCCGATCAGGAAATAGACCGCCCATGCCGCATCTCCCGAGGCTGCCTTCGCGAAATACGCGGTCAGCGCCTCGACCTTTTCCGTGGTCTTGGTCGTCTCGTCGAGGGCCGTGTACAGTTCGGCGAATGCTTTCATGACGCGACCTCATTCTCACCATCGAACAGCGTTCCAGGCTCGGAGAGAGACGGCTCATCCGCGGCGTCGGCCGGAGCGTCGTCGCGTTCTCCTTCGTAACGGGTCGTGATCGACCTTGCGTCGCGCCCTTGATCCTGAAGCCATCGTGTGACAACCGATGTGTACCCGTGCGTCAGCCAGATCTGTTCGGCCCCTGTCGAGTCGATCGCCGAGAGCAGGCCGGGCCAATCCACATGATCGGAGAGGACGAATCCGCGATCCACCGACCGCCTCCGTCTGGCTCCCCTGATCCGCATCCAGCCCGAGGCGAACCCCGTCGAGATCGCCCCGAAGCGCCGCAACCACGGCGTCCCCTGGCTTGACGGGGGCGCGACAATCAAGGCCTTTGACCAGTCCGTCCCGCCGGCCGCCGCCGCATAAGTGGTTTCCGGGAGCTTCACGCCAGTCGCGCGGTAGGCCTGGTTCATCCGCTCGACCGCCCCGTGAGTATAAATCGGGCCGAGATCGGTCCCGAGGCCCGCGATCAATCGTTGCGCTTTGCCCAGGGCGTAGGCGAAGAGTACGCTCGCCTTCCCTTGGTCCTGGTTGGCCTTCCACCATTCACCGATTGTTCTGAAGACCTCGGACTGGGCGGGCCAACGATAAATCGGCAAGCCAAACGTGGATTCCGAAACAAAGACATGACAGCGCACCGATTCAAAGCCGCCGCAGGTCGCGTCGGGCTCGATTTTGTAATCACCCGATACCACGGCGATAAGCCCCGCCTTCTCGATGCGCACCTGGCTTGAACCAAGGATATGGCCCGCCGGGTGAAGCGAGACGTTCACGCCGTTGATGAACACCGTCTCTCCATATTCGGCGGTCTCGATCACGGCATCTTTATCCGAGCGCGCCCGCAGGACGTTTTCTCCCGCGCGACTTGTCAGATACCGTCCGCATCCCCGGCAAGCATGATCGGCATGGGCATGCGTCACCACGGCGCGATCAACAGGACGCCAAGGGTCGACAAAGAAATCCCCGGCAGGGCAATACAGGCCGCGGTCGGTCGGTTGCAGCAGTTCGGAGACGTTCATGGAAAAATTGTATACGCACTACAACTCGCGCGCCGGAACTGCCAATTCTAGCGCAACGGACGCAAACCCGCGCGAACCCGCGCGTCGTTCAAGAGAATCATCGCTCGGGGCTCTCCTTTGAGGAGCTTGCTAAGTTGCGTTGCCGAACAGCCTAGCGCGTCGGCCGCGGCTTTCACGTCCATCGCGTGCGCGCTCAGCGTATCGAGCGCCTCGGCGAGGATGGCCGGAAAGTCATCATGTTCAGGGCTGATGACAATCCGCCCGCCGCGACATCGTGAATTCCAGAGGCTGCTCGGCTGACTTCCCAACACTACCGGCCGACGAATCTGAAGCGCGAGATTGATACGAAGGCGGAATGTCGCGGCCCGCAGGTTCTCGCCCTGGGTTCGACGCTCCGAAGCCTCAGCACCGACCCCGGTCGGCCGGTGCGACAGGATGACCGCCGTCTCGACTTTGTTGCGGTTCTGTCCACCCGGTCCCGATCGCCTTGTGAATTTCACATCACACTCGTTGGCGATCGCCTTCGGGTCGAGCGCGGCGGGATGAAGCTTGTCGCTCACGCGGATTCTCGGGGCGAAAGGCGTTTCGAGAAGATCGTGATGTCATCGCCATCGGCATAATAGTCGGGAATGACACAAGCGATTTCGTAACCATGGCGAAGGTAGAACCCTCGGGTCGGCTCGTACATCGGGATCGATGACGTCTCGATGAGCATGAGACGCCCACCCGCCGCTTTCACCTCGGCTTCCGCATGTCGGAGCAACGTCGAACCCAGCCCGCGCGATTGCTTTTCCTTTTCGACAATGATCCACCAGAGATACCACGTCCGGTCGGTCATCGCGGCCTGCGCATAATAGGCCAGCCCTAGGACGCGGCCCGCGTCGTCAAGCAGGGTAACGGAGCGGTGCATGTGGCCCGGCTCCATCGCATGATAATCGTCGAGGACTTCACGCAGGGCCTCCACTTCAAGGTCGCGAAAAACCTCCGTGCCCCGGGCGATCGCGACGAGAGGTTCGGTGTCGGTGGGTTCGGTCGGTCGGATCATGAGAGGCTCGGGCTCGTGCGGCGACAGTGCCGGATCTTTGATACACGTGTTATACGTCGTCGCCGTGCCATAGGGAACGGAGAGGTCGTCGCGAGCGGGTCAGCCACTTGTCATCCTCCGTGCGGACGGCTACCTTGAAGCCCCGGCTTGAAAGCCGCTCCCGCCCGATCGAAAGCACGCCGGAGCCCTCGGATCGATTCCCTCGGAGAATGCTTCGCGCATGGACCGGCTCGCTTGGAAAACGTACGCGAAGCGCATCATCAAGGCCATCGTGGCGATTGTCGTGTTGGCCGCGGTTGGTCGCCACGTCGCCAAGACTTGGGCCGAATTCCAGGCACGGGGAGATTCGATCCACGTCCGATCGGGTTGGATCATCGTCGCGGGGTTACTGTATTTACTGGGACTCGCGGCCTGTGGACTCTTTTTCGCGAACGTCATGAACGCAAGCCGGTCGCCGGTATCAAACCTGGCTTCGATTCGCGCCTACTTGATCAGCCACCTGGGAAAATATGTGCCGGGCAAGGCCATGGTCGTTGTGATGCGAGTCGGACTTGTGGTCCCATATGGGGCACGTCCCGCCACGGCGGCGATCGCGACGTTTTACGAAACACTCGTGATGATGGGTGCGGGGGCGATCGTGGCCGTGGTCGGGTTCGCGCTCGGGGCGGGACCGATTCAACGACTCCCCCTGATCCTCTCGGCGGGCCTCGCCTTGGCGTTTCTCGTGGTGGTCGACCCCCTGGTTTTTCTCAGGGTTTCAAAAACCCTCGCGACGCCGTTTCCCAGTGTCGGAGTCGAAGCCCAGCCGCGGATCGACCGCCGGCTCCTCGGCAAGGGGCTCTTACTGAATGCGATAAGCTGGTTGTTCTTGGGGTTGAGCCAGGTGGCCGTAATCCGCGCCCTGTCAGTCGCGGAGCTTAGCGTTGAGTTGGTCGCGATTGTGACCGCCAGCGTCGCGCTGGCGACGGTCGCCGGATTCGTCGTGGCGGTTTTGCCGGGAGGCCTCGGAGTGCGAGAATGGGTCTTGATGACCACTCTCGCACCCGCGCTCGGAGAAGATCTCGCGGTGTTATCGGCACTTGCCCTTCGTTTAACCTGGGTCGCCGCAGAAGCGGTCGCGGCCCTGATCCTGGGACCACTGCGACCGGGAATTCCCGAACCTGCGAGTCCCGCCTTGTTTCCCTTCGACGGGGTCACCGAACCATGATCAGCGTCGTGATCCCACTTCACAACGAGTCGGAAAGCTTGCGAACCCTCCATGCGGAGCTTGCCGAGAGATTCGACGAGAGACCACGCGAAACCGCGGAGTTCATCTTCGTGGATGACGGCAGTAAAGACGATTCATGGGACGTCCTTCGAAGCCTTTCGTCGCAAGATCCGAGAGTCCGCGCGATCCGCTTTCGACGCAATTTCGGCAAGTCCGCAGCGCTGACCGCGGGGTTCGAGTCGGCCAAGGGTGAGATT
>JAYVYS010000877.1:0-7238 GCA_043784005.1 Isosphaeraceae bacterium | reverse complement strand
TCCCTTCGGAACTTTGAATATCGGACAGAAGAAGAGGGGATGCGGTGATGCCGGAATCGAGGATGGCCTCGGCCCTGTTGAAAATTGGCCTGCTCTATCTGATCGCACTCTGCGGGGTTGTCGCGGGGCTGGTAGTGACTCCGTTCTCCGTGCCGCTCTTGATGGCGTTATTGGCGCTGATCACGGTCTTTTTTATGTTCTCCATGCTCACCGTCGGGGTGGCTTGGCTCTTGATATCGGTTCAGGTGCTGGATCGACTGATCCCCGGTTTCAAAGCCTATTTAAATCTTCGTCTGAAGTCCTCGCGGCTCAATCGCCAGCATGCCGAGTCGTCTCCTGCGCGAATTCGGCTTTCGGCGGAGAAATTGAATCGGCTCTGTCCCGACATCGCCACGAGTGAAAAGGGGTTCCGCGAATGGCTCGTCGACCGTTGGGGGGGCAAAGCGGCACTCCGGTATTTGATCGCCGACCAGTTGTGGAACGGTGACAGCCGAGCGGCGGTGGTGGTCTCGCTGATTCCCTTGCGGGTGGCCGCGTATGCCGACAAGCTCGATGCAATCGCGCTGCTTAGATTCCCCGACGCGCTCGTTGCCGAGCGGGGACTGCGGATGTTCGGGCGGCTCGTTTCCGTGAATCGCTATCTTCAGGACGTCGTTGTGGCTGCCGACCTTGATCCCGGTCCGCTCTACACTCGGGAATGTTCGAACTTCAGACCGTTCGTCGCCGACTTCCTCTGCGACGATGAGGAAGCCATTCGAACGCTTCGAGCCGCGATCCGAGAAGACGAGTGGAAGCGGGCGACCTTTCTCGGTCGTCAATATCTTGAGCGCCACGGTGATCGTCCAAGAGACGGTCAACCGCTCAAAAGCCTCTTGCCGGCGAAGCCCATCGCGTAGGAGATCGGGAAACCCGAGCCGGATGACTAAAGTTTATCAGTCGTGTGAGAATGTGGACCCTCAATTTGCCCACGGCAGCCCCATTGTGCGAAGATCGATTTTTGATCTCGGGGCACATGCGACACCCGACATCGATTCGAGCGGATCGACCGGCTCAAGGTGATCGAGCGAGAATCTAAAGTCGCGCGGGTCGCGGATCGCGGTGGCCGATCAACGTGTCACTCTTCCGCACGGCACGTCAGTTCGTGACCTCGACGCGGTCCGATGTCAGCTTGAGGCGACTCTTTGATCCAGCTTTGGGCTGAGTTGAAGACTGCACTCCGGTCTCGCGACAACTGGCTAAAAAACGACCCCGACTCGCGCATCGGGGCGAGGGATCTGATCGACAGCCTGGCCGCATCTCGCCGCGGACGGGCTCTCGCCGATTCGGTGCGACTGGAAGTCCACGAGGTACGGGAGTATCGCAATTCGCCGATGCGCGACCGGGATGAACCAACCCGGTCAGTCGCTCCATCCGATGCGAGACGCCGCCTCAACAGCTACCTCCGGGGCAAGCTTTCCGAGCGGTCGCCATGATGGGATCACCATAAAACATCGATATATTTTAACACATTTCAATCGTTGCAAAGCTGTGCGGGCTCGTCTAAGACCCCGCAACGGTGGCGGGTGAGCAACCAGTGACCGCAGGGGACCAGCAGGGGTCGAACGAGCAGGGCGTCGACCAGAATCCCGACGACGAGTGCGAACCCGAGTTGTCGAAGCGAGCCGAGCGGGCTGACGAGGAACGACGCGAAACTACACGCCGTGATCGCCGCGGCCGAGGTAATCAGTCCCCCGGTTTGACCGATCGCCCGCACGATCCCCGTGCGAAGGCCCCAAGACGACGTTTCTTCATTCAGTCTGGCCATCAGGAAGACGTTGTAATCCACACCTACCGCCACCAATAATACGAACAGGAAGTAGGGAACTTTCCAGTCCAGCCCTTCGGCCCCAAGCCCCACCACAAACACAAGGTGAGTCGCACCCAGTGCGAAGGCGTAGGTCAAGAGCATCGTGGCAACAAGGTTGAGGCAGGCTACCGGGTCGCGGAGCGCCACGAGGAGGACAAGGAAGACACCGATGGGAATCACAAACCAGCTTTGGCGTTGGTCGGCGCGAGTCAACATCCGAACATCGGCACTCTCCGCGTTCGAGCCTGCCAGTCGGCCCGTCACCTTAAACCCATCGTTGTCCGCCAAAAATTCGTTCAATCGACGTCTCAAGGTGATCACCTGGTCCATCGCACCTGCGGAAAAAACGCGATCCGCCTGAGTGAGGTCGATCCGAGCGTGGTGGCCATCGGGCGTGATGTATGTCGCGAAGGAGCGATTCAACTCGGGATTTTCTTTGACGGTGCGGGCATCAATCAAGAGCCGGTCGAGGGCGCGTCGGCCGACCGGGTCGTCAAGAATCGTGCTGACCTCTTTCTTCGCTCGGCCAGCTCCTTCGGCGATTCGACCGGCACCATCGGCCGCGTGCAAAAGTTCGTCGATCAAACGCGAACGCGGGTCGGCGGCCGACGGGGAAGCTTCTTGACGTTCCGCCTGGCCGATTGCGTTCTCAGAGGCGACCAGTGCCCCGGCGATCCCCGTGTTCAGGAGCGCCGACGACGCACGCTGAAGGCCGGCGACCAGCACTTCGCGTTTCGTCGGCAGGATCGGCAATGCGTGAGCAGTGGAAACCGGAAAGACCGCGGGTCGCGTGTAAGGGTCGGATTCGGTCGTATGCGGTTGGTTGGCCGGTGCCGTGATCGAAAGGCCGGTCGTTTCTTCGAGCCAAATGGCCGCTCGGAGCTTGACAGCCCCTTCGCTCAACCCTTTTTGAAGCCGAGTCGCGCCGTCGGCGATGGTGCCGAAGCCGGATTTAACCTCGCCAAGTCGAGAGTCGATCCGCGCTCTGGCGAAGAGGTTTGGCGATCCGAGGGGTTGCGTGGCCGACCTAATTTCCTTGAGGTTGCGCTGACGACCGAGATAGCGGCTGAGATCGTCGATGAGCGCGAGACCCTGCGAGGAATGGAAGTCGTTTTCCGACTCCAGAACGACGGTTAGAGGCGAAAAGAATCCTGGATCGAACTTGCTCGCGAGGATGTGAAACGACTCGGCCGATCGTGTGTCGTGCGGTAGTTCGCTCAGAATATCCTGCACCATCCTGGTGCGAAAAGAGACGAGTGCGAGCGGAACCATCAACGTCATCGCCAAGGCCCAACTCAGCGCAGGACGCGACATTGCGAGCTGCCCAATCCGCCCCCAGACCCTCGACGCTGGAGCGGTCAGGCCTCGAAATGCGCCGGGATGGTAGCGCGCGAGCATGACCAGAAGGGCAGGGGTCAGGGTTAGAGTCGCCGCTAGGGTCAACGCCAGGCCGATGGCGACGCTCGGGCCGGTCGTCGAGAAGAGCTTAAACTTGGTCGTACCCATCAGCGAGAGCCCGACAATCACTGTGCCGGCCGTGGTCAATAGGGCCCGGGTTGACGTTTTCAAGGTCGTCCGCATGGCCTGGGCGGGGTCTCGCGGGTCCCAGTTCTCAGCGAATCGCCAGGAGAGGAACAAGCAGAAATCAGTACCGCTGCCAAACAGCACGGCGACAAGGAAAAGTTCGACCAGAGGAGAACTCTCCCAACCGGCGACATCGAGCCAAGCAAGAACACCTCGAGAGATCACCAGGCTGATCCCGATCGTGACCAATGGCACCAGCGAGAGCAACAGCGAGCGATAAACCGAGAAAAGCACGATTAATAGGAGCACAACGGTGGCGATCGCGGCTCGGTCGAGCGAGGTCCGAACGCCTTTCATGTAGTCGCGTCCGATCACCGCGTCACCCGTCCATCGCACTTGCAGTCCTGCTGGAGGAGCCAGCTCTGCCCGGAGGGGCTGGCGTTGGAGCCAGTTTACCGAGGATTGGGTGTATGGACTCACCAATGGACGGGCGAGCGGTATGGCCACGAGTGCGATCGTGCCATCCTTGCTTATCATTCGTGAAGCGACTTCGGAAATACTGTCCGGGCCAATCACGCGGAGGACATCTTGTGGGTGCTCCGAGGAGGCGAATCGAGAGGAAAGCTGTCGGTAGTAGGTCAGGTCGCCGGGCGTCAGACCACTCGGCCGATAGAGCGCGGCGACCGCGAGGGACCCGTAAGACTGGTCGGGCCAGGCTTGTGCCATAACCGTGGCTGCGAGACGGCTATCGGCGTCAGACTCGAGCACGCGCGACTGTCCTTGGGCCGAGAGCTTTGAGAGGCTCGGGGCACACAGACCCACGACCACGGCGAGCACGACCCATGCGGCCGTGACGATAGCGGGTCGGCGGCTCACGACCGAGCGCAGGGTTTCGTAGGCGATCAATCCACGGCTCCTCACGGTCCGGAGGGGCGATCCCAAACGCAGAGGCAACATGATCCCGCTGGCTCGTGCCGCGAGACGGCCCCGGTGCGTCATGACCGGATCCTTGGTCGGGCGATCGCTTTGCAACTCGGACGCGACGTCACAATCAAGGTGAGTGAGATGCGCCGACCCATCCTCGGTCGGCAGGCCATTCTCAATTCCGACGAAATCAGGGGAAGGGATCGAGGGCGAGGCAACGAACCTTCACGTAATCTTTCCAATCCTGCCATCTTCGGCCCGTCCTGGCAAGAGATCCCGTTCCCGCCGACGCGCACGCGGGCTCCGATCCGCCCGTTACCATACGACGTCGATCCTGAAAAGGTATCGGCATTCCCGGCTCGAAAATGCTCAAGTAACGGCAAAACTCTCAATCCGACCGACTGCGAGGACTTGCCGAAACCGCCGAGACTGCCCATGGTCGGTATTCATTGCAAAAGCCGATCCGTTCCGCGATGCTCGGATGGGTCGCCCGCCAAATTTTGTAAATCCAGGCATGTCGGGGCACCCCCAAGTTTTCTCTCTGAAGGTCCGCGAACGCGCGTGCCGAGGAGCGGTTCATGTGCGTCAGTTCGAGCGAAAATCGATCCGCCTCGTGTTCGTGAAATCTGCTATACGCCATTGCCACCGGCGCGAGGGCGGTCGACGAGAGACCGATCAACACGAGGAGCAGGGGGGTGGCGGCGACATCGGCGAGGGAATCAAATCCAAAGCGGCGATGGTAGCGAGCGACGAGCCGGCGGCCCACGCGATCGGTGAAGAAGAGGCCTGCAAGTACGATGACCGACGACATTACGATCGTCCAACCAACGTGCCCCAGCACGTAATGGCCCATCTCGTGACCCATGATCGCGACGATCTCTTTTTCGTCGAGCTTCGCCAGCATCGTGTCCCAAAGCACGATCCGGTGCGTCCCGAGAAGCCCGGTCACATAAGCGTTGACCGCGACCGTATCGACGCTCTTGTTGACCTCGAAAACCTGCTCGGCACGAATACCAGCACGTCCCGCGAGTTCAAGAATCCTTGCCTCAAGAGCGCGCCGGTCGATCGGCTTGACGGCCTCCGACCTGTTCGGTTTATCGACGACCTGGGACATGGGCCGGAAGTCGTTGAAAAGTGTATCGATCATCACCGGAGTGATGAGCATCACGATTGCCAGAAAGGGGATCATCAGCAGACTCGTGACGAGCCACCACGAACGCGGAAATCGAGCGATCAGCAAGAACGGCACCCACGCCACGAGGAACGCGCCGAGCATGTCGATAAGAAGGTGAATCACCGAGTTCCCAAACCACTTGCCGAAACTTTGTCGCGAAAGTCCATACTCGTGGAGGCGAAGGTAACCGGCGTAATACCTCAACGGGAGATCAAGAAGAAAGACAATGAGGAGAAAAACCACGACATAAATGCCAACCGTGAAAAACCAGTTTCGGCCAATGCGTTTTGCCAGATCGCGTCCTTTCGCGGAAGCTCCCGTGACCAGCAACCCGAACGGCACGGCGATGTCCCAAAGCCTCGCGAAGACCCATAGGACGTTGCCGCTTCGGTGGAATGCCACGGCCCGAGGGGTCGGTTCAGGAATGGGGACGGGGGTCGATTCATCGACGTCAACGGACTCTGACGAAAGGACCACGGCGGGTTCCGGGCTGGAGGCCGAGGCGTACGCGGCCGGGAAGATAGAGAGAAGAAGAATCGCGGCTAGTCGAAAGAACAACGCGACTACTCCTCGGCATAAAAACGTTAATAATCGTTGATCGATTTGACTGAGAAACGATGCGAAAACCACCGGTTCCTGCCACTGTTTGTTTCATGTGATCCGATGAGTTGAAGGATTTTCCTCACTTGAGGAAACCTCGTCAACCGGGGGAAACTTGATGTAGGTATAGCCCACGATCATAGCCGCGAGCATGACCCCGCTCGCGATCCAGCCGGCAACTGCGGCATACCAGGTGGTTTTATACGATTTCGCCAGTTCCACAACCTTTCGGCCCTCGGGCGTATCGAGCAGTTCTTGGAGCTCCTCGATCTTTTTGGAATCGCGGTCAATCCTGGACTTGGCTTCGAGAAACTGGGGACGAAGCTTGGCAAACTCCTCGGCGTCTTTCTCGAACTTACTGGCGGCCTCATATTTCTTTTCGAGCTTTACCAGGCTCTCATTTAACGACTTATTCTTATCCGTAAGGAGGTCGTTTATCGATGCTTGACGACCGAGTTGCTTCCTGGTTTCGTCACGTTCGCTCGCGAGCGTGTTGAATTTCCGCAAGAAACGCTCGGGGTCCATTCCTCCCGGCTCGCCAAGCGCCGTTTCGAAGGTGATGCGTTGGCGTTCGTTCGATTCGGTGATGTTTTTTCTCAGGTCGTCGATGGTCTTGCCCTGCTCCTGAATCTGCCCAAAGATCGTGTTGAGCCAGAGCACTCCCGAAAGTCCAAAGACGCCGATCACGATTCCCAGCAGCGCGAACACCATGGCGCTCTGGTTGCGATCGGCGGCTAAAGTCTGATGATGCATGGTCGGTCGGGTGAGCATATGAATCAGCTCGGCCTCCAAACGGGGGGAGAGTCCACCGCCAAAACCCGTTCCGTCGGGATTGGAATTGGGAATGTTTTCGAGGTCGTTCGCGAGTTTTGCCAGGGGCACGCGGTCGCCCCGTTCGGCGGCGAGATAAAACCCGCTCACCTGCGACATCGAGCCGTTCCGCCACTGGAAAAACCCACGTGTCTGGCGGATCGGGTCGACAACGTAAGCCACCTGCAACTCTTGTGCGAAGAAGTTGTTGTGAATGAAAAGGTCGTGACCTGAAAGAAAGACGCCAAAATCGGGATGGGTGTGATACCAGCCCACGATATCGAGGTCCGGATGCAGCCGGTCTCGGTCTCGTGTAATTTCCTCCCAAGAATCATGGGTGTAAGTGAAGCTCGCCTGAGT
>JAYVYS010000876.1:0-13522 GCA_043784005.1 Isosphaeraceae bacterium | reverse complement strand
CGGATCCTGCGAGATGTCGAAGCCGTCCGCCCCGTAAGCCCCCTTCCACGTCCCTTGCGTCGTCGTGTCGGTCTTCACGAACGTCGCGCCCCCAGGAGGAGCCGACGACTTCCCCACCGCGAAAAGCGTCGCGTTATTAACTGCGTATACGGTTCCATCCTGGCCGATAAAGGTCGGCGTATAGGCCTCGCCGATCCCTTGCGTCAGTGTGATGACCTGAGTGAATGTGTTTGAGGTCAAATCCCAGCGGTAGAGCTTGCCGTCTTCGCTGTTGGCGAGGATGCTCTTGGTCACGGGGTCGACGGCCGCCGTATTGATGCACCACTCGCGGACCGCGCCGGGAAGATTCGGGAATTGGGGATCGGGGGTCTGGCCCGCGATCGTCAGGACTTCGTTCATCACGGTGGTCCCGGTCACGGGATCGACCTCCGTGTTTTTCGGATCCAGGAGCGCGATCTTATTGATGCCGTTTCCTCCCTGGCCTGCGTAGTTGTTATACTTCGTCATCAGCAGGTAGGTTGACGTGCCGTGATATGACGCCACGAGGCCCGCTGGGACGATGGACGCGGTATCGTCCCAGCCGAACGCACCGGGGGTTTTCACGGTCGAAAGGTTACCGCTGAAATGAAGAAGCCAGCCCCGGTCGTGGTTGGAAGCGAATGGGGTCTCCAGGACGCCGAAATAGACATCTCCGTCCGGCCCCACGGTCGGTGAGGCCGTTCCGTCGTTGGGAAGCTCCGCGGCCTGGCCCGTGTGGGGATCGACCAACGCAACCTTTCCTTTGGTTGTCAGTGTGGCGCTGTCGAGCCCAAGCAGGTATCCGCTCCCGAAGTTGCCGTTGCTGACCGGAAAATAGAGGATCTTACCGTCGTTGCTCAGCGCGGGAGCCGCGTTGTCGACGACCTGGATGATCTGTCCGTCATTCGCGGCCGAAGCCGCGGAAACCCAGCTCCCCGCGCCGTTGGCGTCGATCCGCGCCATTCCGCTGGTCAACCCGCCCGGAGCGGAACCACTGGTCTGGAAACCGAAATAGATGTTGCCCGCGGCATCCGATGTGATGGGCGTGTTGATGAAGACGGTGGAGTCGGCGGAGTGTGTGTAGTTGCCGTAGAACGCGATCTGTGTGAACGTCGGATTGGCGGCCTCGGGTGAGTCGGTGTAGTAAACCGTTCCACCAAGTCCGGCAAAGTAGAGCCGGCCGGAGGGCGTCATGGTCGTCGAGTAGCTTGGCGTCCAGCTGTAGCCACCGGGAGGGAGGGCGTAGTCCGTGACCTTGGTCCATTTCAGCGTACCGTCAGAGCCACTTCGGGCCTGGAGCTTGAATCCACCCGATGCCCCTGTTTTGACAGGGATGATCACCGTGTTCAAAGGCGTGACAACAGGTGATCCGTAGTGAATCAGCAGGTCGGAACCGGAATACTGGGGGGCGAGGTCAACAGGCGTTGACCAGTGGATCGACGACAGCGGTTGCGCTGCCACCTGAGAGAGCGCGGTGTGCTGGGGATCGTGCGCGTAACCCGACCAGCTACCGCCCAGGGAAAAGTTTTGGATCCAGGTGCCCCAGAGCGGCGAGCCAGGAGAATATTCACTTGCGGCCCAGAACGACCGGGAGCCCGGGTTCGGGTCCGCGCTGATTCCACTGAAATCTCCGGCGCGCGACCCCGAGTAGTTCGCCGTGCCGGCATGTGCGAGCACAGGCGTTTCGACGGTTCCCGATGTATCCGAGGGTGTTCGCCCGGTCACATAGACGGACATATACTCAGACGCGGATGACTCCATGTAGGTCATGCCAAGGTCGCCGTCAGGCGCGATATCGATCGCCGGGAAATACGTGCTCTTACCTGATCCCGGGTCGATTTCACCGGACTGGACCAGGGTCGGACTCGCTCCCGTTGTGCTCAATTGATACCAACGCGCATGAGCTGCACCTCCGGTTCCGACCGTTTGAACCGCTGCCAGGACATTGTTTTGCCAGGCCGCGCTCAAGATCCGGGAGTCATTCGTCTGAATGGTTCCGCCGCCGAGCTGCGATGCCAAAGGTGGCTGGCTGTAAGCGGAGACAGCGATCGATCCGAGCTCCGTGAACGTCGGCGTGGTTGCCGTAATGGTCGACATCGCGACGAATCTCAACGTGTTCGCCGTCGATCCCTCTTCGGTAAAGACCATCGGGGCGTTCGTCGCGGCTCCGTGCATCTCGGCGGGAACCATGGTGTAGTTCGAGGCGTCTCGGTCGGCCGTGTGGAAAGTCAGGGTCGGCCCGAGCGGGTTCAGAAGTCCGCTCTTCTCGATCGAGAGGATCTGGACGTGCTTGTACTGGTTGTCGGTGAAGCCGAACTCGTTAAACGAGATGACGTAGGCGTCGTGATTCCAGCCCAGTCTCGGGAAGTCGGCCAGCAGCCCCTGGCCTCCCACTGTCTCGCTGACATCCATCTGGTATTTCGCGAAGCCGGGCGACGCGTCCGCGGTGTTCGAGACGGCGACGTCGTAATATGACTTTTTCGTCGATGCGTTATATTCCAAAATCGCGACGACAAACCGGCCCGCGATGTCGTCGTAGACGACTGCGGGGTCGGAAAGTGAGTCGCCATTCCCGACGTTGAAAAATGTGTTAAGGCTTTGCGTCGAGAGCCGCGCGCCGGTCGTCTTGTCGAACACCGCCACCGCCGTATTCACCATCTCAACAACTTGACTCGGCCCCGCCGCCGCGATCGTATCGGGCGGTTCGAAGGGCCCACCGTCGTTGATATTCATGCCGGCTACCCCGAGAAGGGCGGTCACGGTCGGCACGGCGCGATCTTCAAGTGCCAGCAACAAAGGGAGAAACGCCCTCAGGTCGCGTCGTTGTTGGCTTTGGCGGCGTCCTCGAAGAAGAGGAGTCGCGGATGCCCCGTGATTCCGGAGGAACCAAGATGCGATACTCATATGTGTTGACCTGGGTGAATGCTCAAATGGTGGGAGAGAAGCGCGAAAGCACGAAAAAAACGGCTTGGAGCCGCTTTTATCCCATGACCAGTGAACCGCCAGGAACGCGCTTCACCGGTAAATGAATCTTTAATACTTCTTAATTATAATTATATCAAGATGCACGCTTATTTTAGCGTGCGGGACTCGCCTCAGAAGAACAAAAGATAACCGTTCTTGTCCATAAAAGTCAAGATATCTAGCACTTCTCTCAAAGCCACGTTAAATTTTTGAATCGATTCGAGAAACTTGACCCAACGCCCCGATTGTAACACCCAGGCACGCGGGTCCGGAAAGAATGTTCAAGACAATGTTGCATGATCTCACTATCATTTCGATACGGTCAGGCGATGACGAAAGGATGGTCCAGACGGGATCGAAGTATTTTTTCTTCTTACTATTGATGCGATTTCATGGTAAATGCCTTTTCGTGATCGGAAATCCTTGATGCCCGAACTTCCCGATATCACCATTTATATCGAGGCGCTCGAAAGGCGAATTTTAGGCGTCTCGTTGAGGACGATCCGAATTCAGAGCCCATTTTTACTCCGGACAGTTGAACCTGAGTTGAAAGTTCTCGGCGGAAAGACTGTCCGGGAGTTGCGTCGGCTCGGGAAACGAATCGCGATCGGCTTTGATGATGAATTGTGGTTGGTCCTTCATTTGATGATCGCCGGCCGACTGCATTGGAAGCCTCGGGGTGCCAAGATTTCGGGCAAGTACAGCCTCGCGGCGTTTGACTTCGGCTCGGGCACATTGGTGCTGACCGAAGCTGGAAGCAAGCGAAGGGCATCGCTTTCCCTGTTCCAAGGTGAAGAGGCCCTTCGAACGCAAGACCCTGGCGGCCTTGACATTCTTGAGGCTTCGCGCGAAACGTTTCTTGAGGTCGTGCGACGCGAAAACCACACCCTCAAGCGGACGCTCACCGATCCGCATTTGTTCAGCGGTATTGGAAACGCTTACTCTGATGAAATTTTCCATCGCGCCCGTCTTTCCCCATTTCTCCTTTCTGGGAAAATTGCCGACGAGGACGCCGCCCGGTTGCATGCGGCATGTCATAGCGTGTTGATCGAATGGACCGACCGGCTTCGTTCCGAGGCGGGGGAGGGCTTTCCTGAAAACGCCACGGCATTTCGGCCAGAGATGACCGTGCATGGGCGGTTCGGCAAGCCCTGCCCCGTCTGCGGAGCACCCGTTCAGCGCATCCGTTACGCCGACAAGGAAACGAATTACTGTCCTGGATGTCAGACCGAGGGGCGGATTCTCGCGGATCGTTCACTCTCTCGGCTCCTGAAGGATGACTGGCCGAGCCATCTCGACGAACTCTGAAAAATGATGCCGGATGCAACCAAGATGCTTGAGGTTCCGTATCGCGCTTCGGTTTCGTATGATCCTAGCCGAGTTTGACGACGAAAAAGGAATCCCGAGGCGCATCAGCGACCTCTCGAACGAGCGAATTCATCATGACTGTCGAAGCGAAACCGGCACCCACCTCCGCGATCGATACACTCTGTATCAACACGATCCGCACCCTCTCGATGGACGCGGTTCAGCAAGCGAACTCAGGTCACCCCGGTACGCCCATGGCGCTTGCCCCGGTGGCCTATACTCTGTGGCAGAATGTTCTCCGATACGATCCTGCCGACCCCGTCTGGCCGAACCGAGACCGGTTCGTTTTATCGGTCGGGCACGCATCGATGCTCCTCTACTCGTTGCTACACCTCTCCGGCGTGCAGTCGGTAAACAATGAATACGAAACACTTGGCACCCCCGCGGTTTCGCTTGACGACATCAAGCACTTTCGACAGCTACACAGCAAGACTCCCGGTCACCCGGAATACCGACTCACTTCGGGGGTGGAGACCACCACCGGCCCGCTCGGCCAAGGGGTCGCGAATAGTGTCGGGATGGCGATCGCCCAAAAGTGGCTTGCGGCCCACTTCAACAAGCCGGGTTTTGACGACCTAATCGACTTCAACGTCTACGCGCTCTGCGGCGATGGCGACATGATGGAAGGGGTCTCGGGTGAGGCCGCCTCAATGGCGGGACATCAAAAACTCGGGAATCTTTGCTGGATCTACGACAACAACCGGATCACCATCGAAGGCCATACCGACCTCGCTTTCAGTGAAGATGTCGGCAAGCGTTTCGAGGGTTACCACTGGAACGTCATCCACGTCAACGACGCCAATGACGTCGATGCTCTCAGCGCGGCCTACAAAGCGTTTCTCGACACAAACGACCGGCCGACCTTGATCGTCGTCAACAGCATCATCGGCTGGGGAGCGCCTCACAAGCAGGATACTCATGGTGCGCACGGTGAACCGCTCGGCGAGGATGAGATTCGCCTGACGAAGAAATTCTACGGTTGGCCCGAGGACTCCAAATTTCTCGTGCCGGACGGTGTTTACGCCCACTTTCAAAGCGGGATCGGCAAACGGGGCCAGGCCCTTAGCAAAGCGTGGTTCACGAAGCTGGATGCCTACAAAGCCAAATTCCCAGAGCAAGCCGACCAGCTTTCCAAAATCCAGCACCGAGAGCTTCCTGACGGTTGGGACAAAGATATCCCGAGTTTTCCCGCCGATCCCAAGGGAATCGCCTCGCGCGACTCGTCGGGCAAGGTCTTGAACGCGGTCGCCAAGAACTTCCCCTGGCTTCTAGGAGGCGCTGCCGACCTTGCGCCATCGACCAAAACCCGCCTGACCTTCGACGGCGCGGGTGACCTCGAAGCCGCCACGCCGGGCGGTCGCAACATGCATTTCGGCATCCGCGAGCATGCCATGGGCTCGATCCTCAATGGAATGGCGACCGTCAAGGTTCGTCCCTACGGCTCAGGCTTTCTGATCTTCAGCGATTACGGTCGCCCTGCGATCCGACTCGCGGCGATCATGGAACTTCCTGTCATCTATGTCTTCACGCACGACTCGATCGGTGTGGGCGAAGACGGGCCTACGCACCAACCGATCGAACAACTCGCCTCGCTTCGGGCGATTCCCGGCTTCCTCGTGATCCGTCCCTGCGACGCCAATGAGGTCTCCGAGGCCTGGCGGACGATCATCCCCGAGCGCAAGCACCCCGCCGCCCTCGTGCTCTCTCGCCAGGCACTTCCAACCCTCGACCGAAGCAAGTATGCGCCTGCGTCCGGTCTCGCTCGAGGGGCCTACATCTTGGCAGACGCCGCCGACGGTAAGCCAGACGTGATCCTGATGTCGACCGGCAGTGAAATTTCGATGTGCGTCGAGGCCTACGAGACCCTCAAGGCTGAGGGGATCAAAGCGCGTGTCGTAAGCATGCCCTGCTGGGAGTGGTTCGACGACCAGGATCAGGCGTACCGCGATGAAGTGCTGCCGCCGAGCGTGACCGCACGGGTGTCGGTCGAACTTGCGTCGATCTTTGGCTGGGCGAATTACGTTGGAATGGAAGGCGAAAGCATTGGCATGAGGTCGTTCGGAGCGTCGGCACCACTCAAAGATCTCTTGAAAGATTTCGGATTCTCAACGGAAAGCGTCGTCGCCGCGGCAAAGCGCCAGTTGAAGCGAGTTGGGAAGTAACCCCTGCTTCGGAAGGAAAAGCGACGCTTTCCCCGGACGTCTCATCCACTTTCATCGGTCGGCTCCGATTTCGGATTAATGCGAGCCGGGGAGGCGAGGAAGTGGTTAGACAGATTGGGACAGCGTTGCGGATCTTTTCCCTTGGAATTCTAGAATCAACAGGTGTCGAACCACGGATGATGTTTCGTCGAATCAAGGGGGTCGGGCGGCGCGGAACCTGGGGTGCTTTAAAGGGTTTACAGTAGGTAGAGATACGCGACCTCTCCGTGATCGAGATTTGAAGGGGAACAAAGACGATGTTCCCGGCCCGTTGTGGGCCGTCACCGGGGCGAATCTGTCGCACCGACGAGGAAACGGGGGCAAGTCCGCCCTCGGAGGGCATGGTATGCCGACGATTTCTACAACAGAAAGCGAGGCGACTTCGAAAGATGTCGACTCGATGCAATCGACATCGCTGCTTCACGAACTTTTCGAGCGCACGACCGTAAGATTCCCGGATCACGTCGCTGTTTCTTGCCGAGGAGTCGATCGCTCCTATCACGAGCTCGACCAGGCTTCGAACCGGCTCGCCCGTTTGCTTCGTGACCGGGGCGTGCGCCGGGGTGATCATGTGGCGATGTTGCTGCCACGTTCCTCCGAGGTCTATATCGCAATCCTTGCCATCCTGAAGGCCGGGGGCACCTATGTGCCCCTCGATCCGGATTATCCGGTCGACCGCCTACGATACATCTTGGAAGACTGCCAGGCCAAGGTCATCGTCACCACGGCCTCCAGAGCGGCCGAACTCTCGGGGCTTCGCGGTGAGATCGTCCCCTTGGATGCCCTCGAAACCGAGTTGATCGCCGAATCCTCGGTGCGTCTCGATGCCTTGGAGTCGGAGGTAACGGCCGAAGACATCGCCTATGTCATCTACACGTCGGGATCGACCGGACGCCCGAAAGGGGTGGAAATCTCGCATGGTAGCGTCTGTCATCTCGTTCGCGCCGAGGGAGAGATTTTTGAAGTCGGCCTCGACGATCGCGTCTATCAAGGGTTTTCGATCGCGTTCGACGCCTCGGTCGAAGAGGTCTGGCTCGCGTTTTTTTCCGGGGCGACCCTGGTCGTCGGCACTCTCGAACATATCCAGGCGGGTCCCGGTGTCGCCCGGTTCTTGACGGAGTCCGGAGTCACCGTCTTTTCCACGGTACCGACGCTGCTCTCAATGATCGAAGACGACCTGCCGACGGTTCGACTCTTGATCCTCGGTGGCGAGCCGTGTCCACAGGATCTCGTAGTGCGATGGTGCCGACCTGGACTGCGGTTGTTCAATACGTATGGCCCCACCGAAGCCACGGTCATCGCCACCTATGCCGAGTGCGATCTTTCGCGTCCGGTGAGTATCGGTCGGGCAGTGCCCGGTTACCGTATTTATCTCCTGGACGAGCACTTGAAGCCGGTACTCCTCGGGGCTTCGGGAGAGATCCACATCGGCGGTCCGGGTCTTGCGAGGGGATACCTCGGCAACCCCGAGATGACCCTCGAAAAATTCATCGCGAACCCGTTTCTGAGTCACGATGACCCGTGGCCTCGACTGTACAAAAGCGGCGACCTCGGTCGGCTCAACGACTTCGGTGAGATCGAGTTTGTCGGCAGGATCGACTCGCAGGTCAAGCTCCGGGGTTTTCGGATCGAACTCGCCGAGATCGAGGCGGTATTGCTCGAAGTGCCGGGAGTTCTCACATGCGCGGTAACGCTTCGAGAAGACACCCCGGGCCTGCCGCGCCTTGTCGGCTATCTTGTGCTCCGGAACGGATCGGGCCTCGATCCCAAGGCGCTCCGTGAGTCAGCTCGAAAGCGCCTGCCAGCCTATATGGTTCCGTCGCATTTCGAGATCGTCGGGGAATTCCCCACGCTACCGAGCGGGAAAGTCGATCGCCGCACACTTCCACCGCCTCGAATGCGGAGCGACGAATTCGTCGTCGATGAGAAAGCGCTTGGAGGCACGGAGTTAGAGCGCTCTCTTGCGGTGACCTGGGGTAAGCTCTTCGCTCCCATCCCCGTTTCGGTCTCCGATGACTTCTTCCTCGACCTCGGCGGCCACTCACTCCTCGCCGCGCGAATGGTCTCCGAATTGCGTGCTGACCCGGCGTTTCAGAGGCTTTCGGTTCTGGACGTCTACAACCATCCAACCATCGAGACGCTCGCCGCCAGGATTGAACGTTTCCGGCTTGAGCAACATGAGGCACAGGAAGCAAACCTCAAACCTCGGAAGCCGTTTCACGACTCGAGTGACCGCGCGTTCCGGCGCTGCGCCGCAGCTCAGGCGGCGGGGCTTTATGTGATCCTGGGCATTTTCTCGCTCCAGTGGCTCGCCCCTTATTTAACATACACCACCATGATCGAGCACAACGCCGAGGTCTACGAGGCGGTGCTGGGCTCGCTTGGTATCCTGCTCGCGGTCTATCCGTTGATGCTCTCGCTGACACTGGCGGTCAAGTGGCTGGTTGTGGGCCGCTTCAAAGCCGGAGAGTATCCGCTCTGGGGGAGAGACTATTACAGGTGGTGGTTTGTGAATACGTTTCAGTCGATCGTACCGATCGGCTATATGGCGGGAACACCCCTCTTGAGTTGGTATTACCGAATGATGGGGGCGAAGATCGGGGCGAATGTCCATTTCGGAACCAGCAGTCTCCTTGTCACCGACCTGGCCTCGATCGGCGACGACACCAGTATCGGCTCAGAGACCGACATGGCAGGCTACACGGTGGAGGACGGGCTCCTCAAGCTCGGATCGATCACGGTGGGGAGGGGCTGCAACATCGGTAACCGTTGCGTTATCCACGAATCCACCTTGATGGAAGACGGATCGACGCTTGACGATCTGTCGCTCTTATCCCGAGGGATGAGAATTCCTAAGGACGAGCGCTGGGCGGGCTCTCCCTCGCGGCGCGTTGAGCAACCTCGCTCCGCCACTGGCACACACAAACGCCCCTCTCTGGCCAGAAGGCTCCTGTTTGGGCTCCTTCATGGAATCGGCCTTTTTCTCTTTCCCGTCATGGTCATTTCCGCGATCTTTCCCGGTGTGATGATCATGAATGACTTAAACTATCGTGACGACGGATATCTCTATCTGCTGGTTTCTCCGTTCGTCGCACTATTGTTCATTGTTTTGCTCTGCCTGGAGATCGTGGCCGTGAAGTGGCTGTTTCTAGGCCGCCTCAAGCCCGGCCGATACGACGTGCATAGTCTGTTTTATTTGCGGAAATGGTTCGTCGACCAATTGCTCGAACTGAGCCTTGACGTCATCGGGCCTCTTTATGCGACGATATATCTGAATCCGTTTTACAAGCTTTTGGGGGCGAAACTAGGCCGACGCGCCGAGATCTCGACCGCCTCCTTTATTTCACCCGATCTGCTGGAGATAGGCGAGGAAGGATTCATCGCCGATGCCGTTTCGCTCGGGGCCGCGCAGGTCGAGAATGGCACGATTAAGATCGATCGCGTCAAAATCGGCCGCCGCGCGTTTGTGGGCAATAGCGCGTTGCTTCCTCCCGGGGCGAGGATCGGAGACAACTGCCTGATCGGCGTCCTCTCGACCCCTCCGACAGAATCTCCCGGAGCATCGGCCGAAGGAACCTCATGGCTGGGCTCCCCGGCCATATTCTTGCCGCAGCGGCAGGAATCGACCGTCTTTGATACCGGGACAACATATAACCCCACTCGGAAACTGATTTTCCAGCGGGCGGTGATCGAGTTCCTTCGGGTCACGCTCCCCTTGAGCTGTTTTATCGCGCTCACGTGCGCCTTGCTTTCGGTTTTTCTGCAGATTCATGACGACGTTTCTATTGTTTTGGTTGTGATCTTGTTTCCATTTTTGTACGCCGTATTCGGGATCGCGGCCTCGGCCCTGGTGGTGGTCGCGAAGTGGTCGATCATGGGACGCTATCGCGCGGGCGAGCATCCGCTCTGGAGTCCCTTTGTCTGGGGTACGGAGCTGGTCACGGCGCTTTACGAAAACCTTGCTCGCCTGTTCCTTGTCGACATGCTCCGCGGCACCCCCTTCCTCGCCATGTATTTGCGACTTCTCGGGGCCGGGATCGGCAAGCGGGTCTTCCTCAACACGGCGGAATTCACCGAGTTCGACCTCGTCGAGATCGGCGACGACGCGGCGGTGAACGAGGATGTCACGTTGCAGACACATCTGTTCGAAGACCGGGTGATGAAGATGTCCACGGTCAAGATCGGCGCGCGGTGCTCGGTGGGTGGGCAGGCTGTCGTTCTTTACGACACGGAGATGAAAGAATGGTCTTCGCTGGGCAGTCTTTCATTGCTGATGAAAGGTGAAACGCTTCCCCCCGGCACCTGCTGGGAAGGAAGTCCGGCGCGTTCCTGTCGCAATGAAATCACTCCATAGGGGGTGGACCAGGTCTCAACGACACAACGCCGCATGATTCCTGGTCCCGTCCGCCCACCTAAAAAAAGAAGGAAGGTGCGCCCGGGGACGCACCTTCCGCCCTTCCATGGTTGGATTTCTTGGATGACAGCTCTCAGGGCTCAGACTTTGCGGGTCCGCCCACGGAAGGCGCGGAAGGCCAAGGCCAGAGCCCCGCTCAACCCGGCCAGAACAATCGGACCCGGCTCGGGTACAGATGAGGTGAGAATCACCGAGCTTAGCTCAGTGCCCGAGATTGCGATTCCAAAGGTGTCGCCCGTAGTCAGGCTGGACAGGCTCAAAACCGCCGAGCCGGTGCCGGATTTGATGAGTTCGACGCCATTTGGGGGCGCGCTGAGCGCCGTATTCAGTTCCACCGGGGTCGCGTCGACCTCGTGGCCGTGCTGATCTTTGACCGAGATCGTGACCTTGAACGACGCGGACGACGATCCAATGCCAGAGACCAGGCTAAGGATGTCGTTAGAGAAGCTGTAGCCAACGGTCACCGACCCGGTGGTCGGCGCGTTGAAAGATCCGGCGATATTCCACGAGCCGGTGGCGGTCCCCAGGCCACTGCCGGTGGTGCTGACGACGGACTCGGCGACATTAGAGGTATTGAAGCCCGTGGTGAAGAGGTTCGAGCCCGTGATCACGCCGTCGCCACGGCTGAAATCACCAGCTTGCGGCCCGCCACCCGCTGTTGAATACTTCGAAAAGAAATTCTGCGGGGCCGGCGGCGCGGCTCCGATATACGCTTCGAGCGTGTCGGTAGGGTTATTCGTGGAAACACCCGCACCGTTTATCGCCGCCGCGGCGCTGGTTGACGTGCCGGTCGTCAATGTGTTAGTAAGTCCCGCGCCGGATACGACGATATTGTTGACACTCTGCGTCGCGTAACCGTAAGCGATGTCGGCTCGCGATGCACCGTTCCATCCCGAGGCGATGACCAGCGCTGCACACGCTCCAAGCCACCGCGAGGACGTTCTAGCCAATTTCTTCATGTGTTGATCTCTCATTCTGAACAAGAATTCACGAAACACGCGGGGGTAGGTCAAGACGAAACTCGGCCCGCGAAAGCCCCGAACCTCGACGGGTATAATCCAGAGCTCGCAATTCCTACGCCACGTAATCAGACTCTAAGAGAGCTTCCGAATTCAAATGAAATTTAAGCCTTTTAGGAATGATTTCGCAAAACGTTTCATTCAAAGCACACGATCACGAACGCCTAATTGTTTCAAACTAAACGAAGCGAAATGGATGAAAGAACCTCGCGTCACCTCGCGGTCATTGGATCGGAAATCGACCTGCGGTAGGTCGCTCCCCGCCCAATTGACTTTGGCTTTGCATCGCATCCTTTGTTTGTCTGACAATTCCGTCGTGCTACAGGCATTCCGTTGGCGGTGCATAGCAAACTGCGGAGGTTGCCGGCTTTAACCCCTCTTGGTGGTTGTCGGACCCCCTACGCGTTGCCGATCACTCGGAATCCTACTACCCAGAATCTCCAAACATCGTTATTTAACAGGAACGTCCACCTCGCATTTTACGTTGTGACTGACACGACACGTTCTGGCGTACATAGACTCGTGACAAAATGCCGACGGCGTAATCGGCCATGCCAGTCAAACGTGACAAAGTACCACGGTATGAAGGAAATTGATCACGTAAGGTCGCCACAAAGTGCGATGGGGATCGGCGCGGAGTGTCGTGATTTGAATCGGCTCAACGGCTACGCAATTCGGCGTAAAGCATTAGCATCAAAAGAGAACAGCTCACCGCAAATTGTTTGCGATGAGCTGTGATTTAAACAAGTCGGGGCGGCGGGATTTGAACCCACGACCTCCTGAACCCCATTCAGGCGCGCTAGCCAAACTGCGCTACGCCCCGTCGCACCCTTCGGAATCGCTATTCTCGAAGGTCTATGCATTGTAGAATGATTGAAAATCCTGTCAATGCGGACTTTCTCGGGGAGTCGAATCGCGTGCAGTTCGCCGACCGCTTGTTTCTCGCCATCCGACAGGTCGGGAACCCCGTGCTCGTTGGGATTGATCCGCGCGTTGAAGATCTTCCCAGAGGTTTTCTCGACACGTTTCCCGCCGATCGAAGGGGATTCGCCGAGGCGATTCGAACGTTCGGGATCGGGGTCGTTGATGCCGTGGCGGGTCTTGCCCCCGCAGTCAAATTTCAGGCCGCGTTTTATGAGATGTACGGTCCAGAGGGATGCGAGGCGCTCCATGCGACGGCCTCTCATGCCAAAAAGCGAGGCCTTGTCGTCATCATGGACGGCAAGCGGAACGACATCGGCTCCACCGCCGAGGCCTACGCGAAAGCCTATCTCGGGAAGGTGTGGGTCGGAGATCATCTCGAATCGTCGTGGCCGGCCGACGCACTGACGGTGAATCCCTATCTCGGGAGCGATGGTATTGATCCGTTCGTCAAGATCGCTTCGGTTGAGAATAAGGGGGTCTTCGTACTGGTTCGGACCAGCAACCCCGGAGCTGGCGATTTTCAAGACTTGATCGCCGATGGCAAGCCCGTCTATCGCCATGTCGCCGAGCATCTCGGCCATTGGGCCGCGGGTCATCACGGTCAGGAGGGTTAC
>JAYVYS010000875.1:0-5103 GCA_043784005.1 Isosphaeraceae bacterium | reverse complement strand
GCGTGGCGACGTGCCGATCGGGTCCCAGACCACGTACAGCCAGTAGGTATCACCGAGGGTTTGGGCCTTGGTCCATTCGCTATGCTCAAGCTGGATGGGGTTACCGAACGTGTAACCCTTCACCTCGATCCGTCGGACTTCCATGACCCCGAATTGAGGATCGACGACCCGCTGCGCTCGATAGTCAAAACCGAGTAATTTTTCGTGGGCGACTCTCTGAATCAATTCGCGGGGGAAGCCCTCGGCGACCAGGTCCTCAATGGCAATCTTCTCAGCAGCGAGTTCTTTGCGTCGCCGGGATTCAGGATCGGTGTCGATCCCAAATTTCTGCATGAAGTCTTCGCCGACCGCACTGGCCGGAACCACAAATGCCGTGGCCACATGCCGGACGGGGCCGTGCTTGACGAGAATAAGCCGGTCGAGTCCGGCCAGCCGTTCCTTGCGGGTTCGTTGGATGTCCGTCAGTTCGTTCTCAGCCCTCTGTCGTGCGATAGCCACTTCCGGCTGTGATGCCTCGCGGACTCGGAGGGCCATGACTCGATTCTGGGAAGCCCGGACACGGGCATCAAACGAACGGGTCAAGTAATCGCGGCAGATGTCCACGAAGTGCCGACGCTCCTCTTGAGCGCGGCTCCGCAGTTCCATCTGGTAGGTGACTTTGAGGTAATCGGCGGCGGAAGATGGGTCAAACACCCCGAGCGATTCGGGCGGATTCGTGTGCGGCGGTAAATCGAGCAGACTGTCGGCTGAGACGAGAGAATATCGGCCGATCCCAGTCGTGGGGCCTGAGAGCTCCTCGCGGACAGCAACCAGCTCGCCGTGCAGCGTTTGCGGTTCTCCCTTGCTGTTCTGCCCCCGGACGCTCACCTCGAAGAAATGAAGTCGATACGGATCTTCGCCCACCTCGTCGATGAACACGCCGATACCCGCTACTAGGCCGGTTAGTTGCTCGTTCAGCTTTTCGTCGACGGCAGCGTAAAGGGAATGACCAGGGCCAATTAGAATCGCATCGACGTGCTGCTCTAGTTCCAAGTGTTCCTTGCGAAACGTCGCCTTACGATACGACTGGTCGGGCTTTCCGAGCTTGCGGACGGCCAGGAGACGCTCGGAGCGGAGATCGGCGAGGACGTGCTCGATGCGCCAGAGACCGTCTGCCCTCGCCTCCACCTTGAGCCCAACGGCGATGGCTGACTTGATGAAGTGTTCCTCGACGTAGCGGGGCATCAACCGACGTTCCTCGGCTTCGGCATTGGCCTGCTGGAAGCCGGAGAAGTCGACGTTCGCCCTCGCCAGGGCGATGCCGGTTGCCTCTTCGTATTGCTTAAGGCGGGCCGGGTCAACACGGGCGATCTGGTCGAGATAATCGTCAAGCCGACGAGGATCGAACGCCGCTTCCCGCAGCATGTCCGGCAGGTTTATGTCGTTGATCGAGAGAACCTCGCCGATGACGTCGAATACGCGATCGTCCAGGACCGCCCGCATTTGTTCGAGCTTTTCGAGGAGCCTTTCCAGAATACGGCCTTCGACTATCGGTTGGCCTTCTTCCGACGCGCTGGCGACGAAGTTGAAGGCATGCACGTCGCGCTCCTGGCCGATACGGTGGATTCGGCCGAGCCGCTGCTCTAGCCGGGTCGGGTTCCAGGGCAGGTCATAATTGATCATCAGGCGGCAGAACTGGAGATTGATCCCTTCCCCGGCCGCCTCGGTGGCAACGCAGATTTGCTTCTCGACACGGAACTGTTCCTGAGCCCGCTTGCGTTCGTGAGGGTTCATCCCGCCGTGAATCTGGCAAATGGTATAACCCCAGCCGACGAGCGACTCACAGAGGTAGTTCAGCGTGTCCCGGTGCTCGGTGAAGATCAGCAGCTTGCCGCGACCGTCTTTGAACTCCTTGAACTCGGCCCGTTCCAGGCACAATTTGAGGGCGTTAATCTTGGAGTCGGCGGCATGGTCGCGCACCCTCCTGGCCTGGGCAAGGAGATCGTGAAGGGCAGCGATTTCCGTCCGCAGGTTGTCGAGGTCCGCAGCGGAGGTGAACTGATCGACAAGCTGATCTCGCTCGGCATCGTCGAGGTCATCCTCATCCTGCTCGCCGTCGGTCAATCGCCCCTGCAACTGCGCCAGCCGCCTGGCCCTCTGGGCGGGGGTCAGGTCTTGGAGTTCCTGGAGAAGCGTCTGCTGCCGTTCCAGCCGACGCCGGATCGATTCGTGGATCGCCATTGTCGAGCTGGCGAGCCGTCGCTGAAATACCGTCCGGGCAAGGGCGACGCTTGCCTGCCGTCGCCCGCTCGCATGAGGCAAGAATTGATTGATGTATCCCGTGACGGCCTTGTACAGGTCGTATTCCTGCATGTTCAGCTTGAACGCGACCGTATGCGCGTGTCGGTCGGGGAACAGCCGACGGCCGCGTAAATCCCGAAGGTCTTCCTTGAGGCGTCGGAGCGCCCACGGGCAATCGGGGCCGAGCTTCAGGATGTCGCGACGGATCTGCGTGGCCTGAGTACCGACCCGATGCGGTTCGGGGAAAATGTCCGGATCGATAAGTCGGATGAAATGGGCGAAGCGGTCGTCATCACCGTGATGCGGGGTGGCGGTTAGAAGGACCATGTGGTCGGCGCTGGCAGCCAACCGTTCTGCCACTTGGTAGCGCTTTGTCTTCTCCACCTCATCGCCCCGCGTCGAGCTGCTCTTGGTGTAGGCGCTGCACTTGTGGGCTTCGTCAATGATGACCAGATCCCAACGCTCACCGCAGACCCTTTCACGGACGTCATCCTGCTTGGCGTAGTCAAGAGACGCGATGACCTGCGTGGCACGATGCCAGGGGTTGACTAACTGCTGTTGATCCACCGCCGAGAAGATGATGTCGAACGATTCGCCGAACCACCGGAGTAGTTCATCTTGCCACTGGATCGTCAAAGGGGCTGGGCAAAGAATCAGGACGCGGTCAATGGCCTCGCGGAGCTTCATCTCCTTGATGAGTAACCCTGCCATAATCGTCTTCCCCGCCCCAGGGTCATCCGCCAGTAGAAATCGGAGCCGTGGCTGGGGTAGCATCCGCAGATAGACGGCCTCGATTTGGTGCGGCAGGGTCCGGATTCCCGACAGACTGACGGCGAAATGCCGGTCGTGGGTGTAGGCCAGGCGAATCCGCGCGGACTCCACGAGAAGGCGAAGTCCCTCGGCATCGACGGGCTTTACCGAAGTGGGGAGTTCGACCTGCTGCCCCAGGACAGAAGCCGCTTCCTCCTGCGAGAGGATGGCCTCGTCGGGGGTGCCATCGCTAAGGCGGACACGGCACTCGAAGCCGTCACCGATCTTGCGCACAGACTCTAGAACCACCGGCTCAGCGAAATGGCCGGGCAGGTCGATGCGACGGCCGATCGGGAAAACGGGCTCGGCCATGTTCGAACGATCTCCGGACCCAGGATTTCGTCGCTCCCGCGCCTCTACTCGGAAGCCCCAGGCGAATCAGCCATTTACGCTCTCGAATTCGTCGCAAATGGCTGGCATCCCATGATACTTCGTCCGGAGCGGCTTGTCAGCAACCGGAGCTTGAATGCTCGCGGAGAGGAGGAGACAGGGTGAGCGTGTCACAACGGGGAACCACAAGCCCTTACTCGACTTGAAGCCAGCAAAACCGTAGACCTCGACTTGACCTGGTGTTCCGTACATTGTATTCCTTTGTGCATGGACGCAATCGGTTGGTTGACGCCGACACTTTCTACTGCAACGCCGAGCGTGCGCGCTTCCCGATGCTCCGGGGCCTCCCATTAGGAGTCCTCGGCAACAACGGGGCGTGCGTGATCGCCCGGACCTCCGAGATGAAGACCGCCGGGATCAAGGTCGGAGATCCGGTCTGGGAGGCCAAAATCAAATGCCCCGACGGCATCTACCTCAAGCGCGATTTCGATTGGCTGGGCGACGTCTCGGGACGGATGCTGGAAGAAATCCGATTGCTATCCCCGTTAGTTGAATACTTTTCGATAGATGAGATGGGATTTGATGCCCAGCCAGTCGGCGGTTCCCACCTCAAGGCTGCCGAGGCAGTTCGGGGACGTATCAAAGAACGCATCGGCGTCCCGGCCACCACCGGTATCGCCCGCACCAGGACGTTGGCGAAACTGCTCTGCGACGTCATCAAGCCATTCGGCGCGGCGGCGGTGCTCTCTCGATCAGAAGAGGAAACCCTGCTCGCGTCCCTTCCAGCCTCCGACCTCTGCGGGATCGGCAAGCAGAGGGCAGCCAGACTGGCCGAGTGCGGAATCGGCACCTGCCTGGAATTCGCGAAGGCTGACAGGCGACTGATCCGCCGCTTGTTAACCGTCGTCGGCGAGGCCATCTGGTATGAGGTGAATGGCGAGCAGGTCTTGCCGCTGAAGGCGGAGCGTCCCCGCCACAAGATGCTCAGTCGGGGTGGAAGCCTCGGACGCGAGACGTCCAACCCCTACATGATCCTGGGCTGGATGGTACGGAACCTGGAGCGCCTGATCGAGGAGTTCCGCTTCCACCGGGTCAAGGCGGGCAGGATCTCCCTGATGATCTGCTATCGCGACGGCAAGGAACGTCACGGCTTTCAACGTGCCGCCCGCGCCTCCGTGATTCCGCCCTCGGACCGCTTCGACTTTCTTTTCGACGATTACTGTTCCTGCCTGCGGGCGGCCTACGTCCCGGGCGCATCTGCGACCCGGATGCACCTCTTCGCTGAGCAACTCGCGCCCGAGGGGATGACGCAAATGTCCCTGTTCGATGAGCCTTCAACGCCGGAGGACGTGATTGACGCGCTGAAGGAGGAGGTCAACGCCAAACACGGACGATTCGCTCTCCGCAGTGCGGCGACTCTAGCGTTGCCGGAGATCTACAGCGACCCGGCAACGTTCCGCGAGGTCTGCGACATCCACGGGAAACATTGCTTCTGACATGAAGCCCGTCATCGTCCTGGCAGGGAGCGAGTTGCCCACGGAGATGATGGGGCGGAAGGAACTGAAGCGCCGGGAGTATTCCCGCGAGTCGGTGCTGGAGTTCCGCTTCAGCGCGGCCGACCCCTGGCCCAAGGTTCCCATACGACGCGATGGCGCGATCCAGCTCGCCCGCTGGGGGAATTCG
>JAYVYS010000874.1:0-7044 GCA_043784005.1 Isosphaeraceae bacterium | reverse complement strand
TGGCTTGACGATGGCGGGAAGCCTACTTTTGTCGCGGGGGTTCCTCCGGACTACTTTTCGGCGACTGGCCAGCTATGGGGTAATCCGCTCTATCGTTGGGATGTCCATTCCAACGAGAAATTTGCCTGGTGGATCGGGCGATTGAAGGCGTCGTTGAAGCGATCGAGCTTGGTCCGCCTCGATCATTTTCGAGGTTTCCAGGCGTACTGGGAGATCCCCGCAGGATCGCCGACCGCGGAAACCGGTCGTTGGGCATTGGGGCCGGGAACGGCGTTTCTAGAGGCGGTTCGCGATGCGCTCGAAGGGCTTCCTCTGGTCGCGGAGGACCTTGGCGATATCACTCCCGAGGTGCTCGCACTTCGCGATCGATTTGACCTCCCTGGGATGCGGGTACTTCAATTCGGCTTTCAAGGTGACCCCGGGACTGAGTTCCACTTACCCTATTGCTTCGTGAACCACTGCATCGCGTACACCGGAACCCACGACAATGAGACGACGGTGGGCTGGTTTTCCGTTCCTCCGCGAGGGCGACCCGACGAGCGCGCGTATCGCGAATCTCAGCTTATCTATTCAAGGACTGTGCTCGGGTCCGACGGCACGGCGATTCACTGGGATGTCATCCGCGCGGCATTGGGTTCGGTGGCCGATACCGTGATTGTGCCGCTTCAGGACGTGCTAGGACTGGGAAGCGCGGCCCGGATGAATACCCCCGGCGTTCCGTCGGGAAATTGGGGATGGAGATTCCGTCCGGGACAGATACGCTCACTGACGTGTCGACGCCTCGCGCGGATGACCGCCGTCTACGGTCGTTGGAACGGAACGCCGCCGCCGGCTTACGGTCCACCCCACATCGAACACGGGAGGGCATCCGAGCCCGTAGCGGAACCCGTGGAGATTCCAAAATCCGCTCTTGTGGAAGAAACGCTGGAAAAGAAGAGTGCGAAACCATCTGCAAGTGGCCGTAAGGCATGATTACGGGTCCAATGCCGTTGAGGCACCATGAAGATGTTGTGAATTGCGAACATTCCGTCGAATTTTTTGTGTACGGATCGGGGGTGATTGCGTATCGTGAAGATCGCTTCTGCAATTCCCTTTATTGGACGTTCTGTCCAAAAGGAATGGCTTGATGACTCCCACCTCGGTTCGACGGTTCCGGAACCTCGGCCTCCTGACCGTCTCGCTCGCTGCCTCCATGGCGCTGCTTCCTACCAGATCCGCCCGGGCCGACCTGATCACCTACCAAGCCTTTCTAACCTCCGCTCAGGAAGCGCCACCCACGTCGTCGATCGGAACGGGAATCGGAATCGTGATTCTCGATACCGTCGCGGACACCATTAAAGTCGACCTCTCCTGGATCAACCTGACGAGCAACGCGACCGTGGCCCACATTCATGGTCCCGCGTCGCCTGGTGTCAACGGACCCGTCTTGTTCCCATTCACGGGCGTACCCGCTTCGACGGTCGGCGCGATCCCTGAGCAGACCTTCGCGATCACCGCGGCTCAGATCGGCTTCCTTCAGGCGGGTTTGTTCTACTTCAATGTCCACAGTCGCCTTTCCCCGGGGGGCGAGATCCGGGGCCAAATCGTGGCCACGGCGATCCCCGAGCCATCGCCGATCCTCCTTTCGAGCGTCTTCGGAATGATGGTTTGGGGCGGTCGGCTCCTGCGGCGAATCCGTCGCGTCAGGTAAACCCGACGCTCTGGTTTCATAGAAAAAGCTCACGGGGATGAATTGCGTCGCAACGCGATGTGGTCCGTCCCCGATTTGTTTCGAACGGTCCGCCGATCGGACGATCGAACGGGAGTGGGTTGACTTCAGCGAACGAGCAGAAAGTTGGCAACCGATTCACGAAAAACGACGCCATTCCTCGATCCTCTTCCCATCTTGGTCCTTCGCCCGTCTTCCCCTCGCGCTCTTTTCGGTATGTCTCACTTCCGTCTTGTTTTGATTCGATCCGACCATGCAAGGCTTCTACGTAATCGAGCCCCGGCCTCGCGATCAGGTTCGCCTTTCGAGTATCATGCAGATCGATTCGACCAATGATCCGCGATTGTGAGGTGATGCGATGCGGTCCCGAACCTTCGGCCGAACCGGTTGGTCTGTCAGCGAAGTGGGTTACGGGATGTGGGGGCTCGCGGGCTGGACAGGTTCCGACGATGTGGAGTCGCTCGGATCACTGCAGCACGCCATCGAGCTGGGTTGCACCTTTTTCGACACCGCTTGGGGCTATCGGGAGGGGCACAGCGAGCGCCTCTTGGGCAAGGCGGTCCGCGTGAACCCGGGACGAAAATTATTCGTCGCCACGAAAGTTCCTCCCCGAAACTTCACATGGCCGCCGCCCAAAGGAGCCACTCTCGACGATTGTTTCCCGCCCGATCACATTCGCGAGTATGCTCTCAAAAGTTATGAAAACTTGGGTGTTGGTGCGATCGATTTACTTCAGTTTCACGTCTGGGAAGACGATTGGGCGAACGACGAGCGCTGGCAACGGGTTTTGGAAGATCTCAAACGCGAAGGGATCATCCGGGCGGCGGGTGTGAGTGTCAACCGCTGGGAGCCGTCGAACGTAATGGAAACGTTGCGAACCGGTCAGATCGACGCAGTGCAGGTCATCTATAACATCTTCGACCAGAGCCCCGAGGATCAACTTTTCCCGCTTTGCAGGGAACTCGGCATTGCCGTCATCGCGCGCGTCCCGTTCGATGAGGGAACGCTGACCGGCGTTTTGACAAATGCATCACGCTGGCCCCAAGGCGACTGGCGAAACATGTATTTCGGTCCCGAAAACCTCAATGCGAGCGTCGATCGCGCTGAGGCCTTGAGGCCTCTCGTCCCTTCAGGGATGACAATGCCGGAGCTTGCACTGCGTTGGATATTGAGCAACCCTGACGTATCCACTGTCATTCCCGGCATGCGGAAGATCAAACATGTGGAAGCCAATATCCACCTCTCCGATGGCGATCCGCTGAGCCAGGATCTCTTGAAAAAACTTCGAGTCCATCGCTGGGATCGGACGCCGACATCGTGGTCGGCTTGATTCTCATGACCGGAAGACCCCGACGAAGGGCGGGTGAGCGCCCCCTACGATTCGAATTTTTGTTCGTTCCATAACTTGAGATAGATCGACTCCATCGACCGTGCGAAGCGATTGACGTCGCAAACCGATGTCGTTCTGAGTTTCTCGCGCAATCCCGTCCGCAACGCGCCTAGACGGCTTGGCATCTCGGGGTCATTCGCGATCGCGATGGCCTGACGGATATATCCAGGAAGATCATCGGCGACATATTCGCCGAGTCCGGCATGTCTCAGCAATGTCGCGCTGATCCTGCCTATCCAGCGATCACCCGCGAAGGTCAATGTGGGCACCCCCTGCCAAAGCGCCTCGGTCGTCGTGGTTCCGCCGTTGTAGGGGAACGTGTCCAGAACCAGGTCGATGTCCTCATAGGCTTTCAGAAACGCGAAGTGCTCCGCCGGACCGTCGAACGTGACGCGGGAAAGATCGATCCCAGCGCTAACGAGCTTGTCTCGCAGATACTCCCGATTGCCTTCTATACCCAGGAATGAGCTTTTCAGGTTCAACCGGCTGCGCGTTGCCTCTTCAAGAATCGCGGCCCACGCCTGGATCACTTCGGGACAAATCTTGTATTGCGGGGCGAGGCAACCGAATGTGAACGCCTTTCCGCTCGATGAAGGCGAAGGTGCGACTTCCGGAACCGGGTAGCCGACCTCAAAAGTAAGGTAACAGCCAGGAGCGCGGATCAATCGCTCGGTGAAAAAAGCGGCATCTTCCGGCTGGATCACCTCGTTGTCACCAATCAAGGCATCGAAGCAGGTCATCCCCGAGGTCGCGAACAGGTTGAACCATTCAATTTGCACCGGCGCGGGACGGAGCGCGAAGAGCGGCAGTCTCTCGAACCGACTATATGCGTTGAGATCGACAAGAATGTGGATGTGATGTTTTCGGACGAGTTGAGCGACCTCCACGTTACTTTTTCCGGTGATATCAACAAACGTATCATGTTCGTCGCGCCGATATTCCTGCCCGAAGGAAGCGGAAGGAGCGTCCGAAAACAGGACGACTCGAAACCGATCGCGGTCTTGGGCGTTGATCAACCCCCAGACGGGTTTCATCCAGTTCCGGCGATGTAAAAAAGACGAGACGTACCCGACCCGGATCGGTCCGTCGCCTCTCTGGATCAAACGCGCAGGCCTCTCCGTAACGGGCAAAATGGCGGCCCAGGCTTGACGTGCGTCAAGGATCGCTTTCAAGCTGGCGCGCGGACTTCCCGGAATGATCATGGCGATCATTCCCAGAGACTTAGGATTAGGCGCGACGAGGACGGCCTTGCGAAATGCGTCGAGCGCGGCGTCGATTTCACCGAGTTCAAACAAGCACTTGCCAAGGTTGTGATGAGCCTCGACGGCACCGGGGGCAAGCTCCACCAACCTCAAAAAGCATTGCACCGCCGCAGCGTGCTGGTTCCGGGAGGCGAACGCCGAACCCAGACCCCACCATGCGGGGATTGAGGAATCGTCGCCATGCAAGACTTCAAGATAGGTAGCGATCGCGCCGGAGAAATCGCCAAGCGCATGAAGTGAGTCGGCGTCCCCGAGCGATTTCGAGGTCGTTTCGATGAGATCGTCGCGTGGCATTCCCGTCCCCTTTTCCCGGCCATGGTAGACCTTCGGGAGAATGGAGGCTACGGGAAATCGTTGGAAATCGCGATCAGAACGTTCCGTGAATGTAGGAAATCAAATGATGGTTCTCGGCCGCGACACGTTCGTACATGACTTTGATCACATCTCCCACTGAGATGATCCCGACGAGGGTCTCGCCGTCCAGAACTGGGACCTTGGCGATCCGTCGGTCGCTCATCAATCCCATGACGTCGTTGACATCGTCGTCGAGACGGCACGTGCTCGGGTTCGCAGTCATGACCAGCGCGACATGCGACCGCTGAAACTTTTCACCATTTTGATGAAGGCCTCTCAAAACATCTCGTTCCGAAAACATTCCGAGCAACCGACCCGAGGAGTCGGCGACGGGAAGGGAACCAATATTGTTTTGGACGAGTTTGGCGATGGCCTCATGGACGGTCGCCTCGGGGTCGATTGAAATGACCCGGCCACCCTTCGCTCTCAGAACATCACGGACTTGCATGGCACAACCACCCCGGGCTTGGCCCGACAGAAAGGGGGTCGATCTGGGCCGTTACGCGGAAACTTACGCTTGCACCGAAACGATTCAAGTTCGCGCGCGACGGAGACGTTGACCCGAAAAAAAGATAGGTCACGGCATCGTGTCATTCCAAAGCGTCCGAGGCAAACAAATTCTTCACGTTTTTTTAGGATTCCTAAACATTAGTTAAACCAGATTGCAAACCCGACGAAATTGCCGTGAAAGATCTGATTCAGCCTTCCCCAGATCTGGGAGGAAGTCACTTCGCCACGTTCGAGAAACGCCTCGACGCTTGGCCCTTGAACCCATCGAATTAGATCAAGAGGTTTTGGCTCAGTGAAGATCTTCCGGAGATTCACTCCCATCATGGGGTCCTTGCCCCTCCAGAATGGCAGCAGCTTCTTACCTTTGAGAATCGTCTCAAACTCGTCCAGGAAGCTGAACCAACCTTGGATCATCTCCGGGGTGACCTGTGCGTTGGGGACAACCGAATGTTGCCGGGAATTGGGAATCCACTCCTGGTCGTCATCGGTTTCGGCCAGGATCACCTTCCAGGAAGAGCGGCTCAACGCCGAGGTTGATTCCAGATGTGCGAGCGCCGACTTGAGTCGGTTCGCATCCGCGAGAGGAAGGCGAATCGCGTGGACGAGTGCGATGGCGTCGAGAATGGTTCCGAGATCAAAGCTGGAAGCGTCTTTAAGCTCCTGGTAGGCGAACTTCGGCTTCATTCCCGAGAAAATGCTGAAGCCGAATTCGTCGAGGACGGGACCGAAATCGTAAGCGAGCACAATCTCGCCCAGGGCCGACAATAAATGGCAATAGCCTCGGAGCCAATCCACATCACCGCGATCGAAGGCGATGACGAAATCCGCCGCGGCCGCGGCGTTGGACATCGCGGTCGGGTTGAATTGACTGTAAATCTTCCAGAGGGTCTCATCCTCGGCGAAGCGGCCATTACCATCGAAATCAAGCTTGATGAGCCCGAAGTGAAGCGGCAATTTCACTTCAGGGTCGGTGATTCCCGTAAGTGTCGCCTCAACCGTCTTAAGTTCCTCGACCCAGGACTGCAACAGAACACGCGCCTTGCTCGCGTCGAGTGGCTGGGCCATTGCGTTGAGCGGTACGGGCAGATTGGTGATCGGGTTGCCTCGCCCCGCGATGTCGGTACGAAACCCGTGTCGATGAAAGTCCTGCATCCGTCGCTCGACCGCGTGGACGAATTGTACGACCCCGAGCCCGAATCGTGCCTGGTCGTCTTTTAGGTTCGCCTTTAGAGCGGCGGCCAGCGCGGACTCGCCTTCGGAAAGCTTGCCGGTCGTCAGGAACGACTCCGCGAGTGGAGTCCTCCCTTCGGCGGCTCGGGCAGTGGGCGCATCGATCGAAGGGATTCCGACGAGGAGGGCGAGGAAAACGCAAGATTTGCGCGCCATGACAGACCTCATGAGAGGAGTCGTGCTGTGAAACAGAGTGAGGCCGACCTTCTGGCGAAGGCGCTCGGTTCACCGCATCAGACCTGTCACGGGCCTCGAAGGCAATGAAAAACCAGGCTCTTCCCGACATCGATAGGGAACGGTGGCCCCGATGTGCGAGAGAGCCAACGTTTTTCACGCCATTGACCGTGCCGGCACTCCGCCGCTACGATCCGAGCGGTAACACGGCGAATGAACGGCCGACCCGAGAGATCGACGCCTCAAGAGATGTACGGGAGTCTGTTGGAGACTTATTGCCGAGCCTGGTTTTCTTTACCCGCCATACTTGTGATCGCGTTTCTGATCCGAGCGATTCGTCCCGATCAGCCGATTGTGGAGAATTACGTCGGCCGACAGATTCCGACGGCGATGGTGGCCCGCAACCTTGAGCGAGG
>JAYVYS010000873.1:0-5727 GCA_043784005.1 Isosphaeraceae bacterium | reverse complement strand
AAGGCAGCAAGACAAGAAAGTCTCGCTCGCTGAGGCTTACCGACACCTCGAGAAGGTCGCGACGCGTTCAAATACGTCACGGACGGCCCTGGCACGGGCTGAACTCGATTGCCTGGATGAGAATTTCGCCGACGCCGCCCAAAGCTATCTCAAAGCGATTGAGCTCGGTGAACGGAATCCCGTCGTCCTCCGCAAGGCCATCTTCGTTTTAGCTCAACAACAGCGTTACAGCGACGCCGACTATTTGATCCGCCTCCTTACGGAATCCGGCGGCCTGACGGATGAGATGAAAACGCTTGCTTCTGAGGTCGCATGGCGCAACCAAGACCTTCCCAGGGCGCTCGAACTAGCCCGCGGATCGATCAAGACCGCCTCAAAGAAAATCTCCGATCAACTCTGGCTTGGTCGAGTCCTTTATGACGCGGCCCGCAAGGCGGAGGTCAAAAACAAGGAAGAAGCGCGGCAACTGACCGCCGAGGCCGAAGACGCCTACCGAGGCGCTCTCAGTCTGTCCGGCGATACGAGCCCCGCCTGGACGGCTTTGATTCAGTTTTTCCTCCTTAGCGGACAGAAAGACAAAGCCGAAGCAACGTTCAAGGAATATCAGCAGCAGCCCAGTGTGCGGATCAACCCGCTGGCTATTGCCGGGTGCCTCGACATGCTTGGCCATGTGGCAGAGGCGAGGGCTCAATATAAGGAATTGCTCGCGTCCAAGCCTGATGATCCAATGGTTCTTCGAGCAGCGTCGATCTCGGAATTGAGTCAAAGGCGAGTCAAGGAAGCCGAACCTCTCCTTGTCAAGCTGAGCAGTCTCAAGGATGTAGCGCCTACGGATGCCGAATGGGCACGAAACGCTCTGGGTGTCGCGATTGCTACGATGGGGCCATTCCGGGAGGCGGAAAGGGCGCTCAAAAGCCTCGGAATCACGGCCGAGGGCGGTAAACCGCTTAATATTGATGAACGCCGCACCAATGCTAAGATCCTGGCCTTGCAACCAAGCCCGACACTGCGGAAGCGGGCGGTCAGAATGTTGGAGGAGCTCGTCAACGAAAAATCCGCCATCGACTCTGACCGCTATCTGCTGGCCCAGCTTTACGACATCGAAGGAGAATGGACTCGGGCGCGCGATCTCATGCTCTTGATGCTGACCTCGGAGCAGCCACAGCCTGATTACGTCGCTTACTTCGCGGACCGGTTGTTCGTTCGGGATGAAACCAATGAGGCGGCGGCCTTCGTTGGCAAGATGGAAAAGCTTGAGCCCAACTCGCTGCGGACAGCGGGACTGAAGGCCCGCCTGCTCCACGCATTGGGCAAGAACTCCGAGGCGGTCGCCCGGTTGGACTTATTCCTGAAACAGTCAGGTAAGCCCCGAGATGTGACGTTTGCCGCTGAGCTTCTCGAGCAAATGCAAATCCCGTTGCCCGCCGAGAAGCTTTACAAACAGCTCTCTGAAAAACCGGGCGATCCTGTCTACGTCCTCGCCTATGCCGGATTCCTTGGGCGTCAAGGGCGCCTTAAGGAGGCGATCGATGTTTGTGAATCCGTCACGGGCAAGGCAAGTCCCGTGGAGATCTCCGCGACGGCCCTGAAGTTCCTCTTCGCGACAAAAATGGATAAGGTCCAGGCTAGACGTTTCGAGCACTGGCTCAAGCAGGAAATCGCCAAGGACCCCGCGAAGACCACAATCCAGTTCGACCTTGCGAATCTTTATATTCTATTGCAACGGTATGATGATGCTGCGGAGATTTATCGCAAGTACTGCGGATCGGATGCGAAGGAGAGTCTCGCCCTGAACAACCTCGCTTGGTTGCTCGCGCTCCATCCCAAACTCGGCAATGACGCTCTCACGCTCATCAACCGCGCAATCGAGATCGAAGGACAGCGTCCCGAATTGCTCGATACTCGAGGCCTGGTATACATCAAGCAAAATCAGGCCGAAAAGGCGATCGAAGATCTGAAAGAGTCGACCGCCAATTTGACTCGACCCGAAACCTATTTGCACATGGCCCAGGCTTACATGAAATTGAACGATAAGGCCGCCGCCACCGAGGCGCTGACAAAGGCGAGAGCCGCCGGTCTCAAGCTTGAATCATTGGACAAGGTTGAACAGGACGAGTACACCAAGCTGCTCGTGACCACCGGCGAAAAGTAAAGCCGACCGACATCGCGGGATTAATAACCAATACCCGAGGATCTGTCGAAAGATCCATCGGGTAATATTTTTAAATAACAATTAAATATGTAATAACAGAATGATTAATTCAATTAGAAGTCAAGATAGACGCTCGTTGCCCTCAACTTCCGCCCACCATCTCGATGATCTTTTGCCAGAGGGTCATTCGTTCTCTCCGGATATCATGAAGTCGATCGCGGATCATCGAGTGCATACCGTCTTCAAAGAGGCTATGCTCGGGGTTTGTGGTCGGGTCTTTGTCGAGCGGAGGCTGCGGATCTTCACTGCTCTTTGTTTTGCCGATCTCTTCGGAAGGTGAGTCGGGCGCACTCCTGGCCCCGTTCGCCACAGGTGTTCCGTTTGGAGCAGCCGATGAGGGTTGGGCCTTGATCTGCCGAGGTGAGACGCGCGACGGTAGCTCGGATTCGGATCGGTGGCTCGGCGATAAGGCCGCTCGGTCGCTTGTCTCGACGGATCGGGCACCAGGAAGCCGATAGACTTGGGACGCCGGGGCGGATGCGGGAGCACTAGGGCTTGGTTCTCTCCGGGTTCCCGGAAGTTCTCGAGGACTGGGAAGCTCCCAGGCCTTCGCGGTTTCGGCAAGGCGAGCGCTAAGCACCGGGTCTAATGGAGAATTTCGCACCTCTTGCAGCAGTTGAAGGACGGAATCAAGTTGAGAGCGCACCGAGCTGATCTGTTCGCCGTGTAACGCGAAGATTGTCTGAAGCATCATCATGGTTTGATGATGCTGGTCCTGGTCGTGCTTCTGAAGCATCCGCAATGCGTTGACGACAGGGACGAGGACGGACTCCGTCGATTCCGTCCGTGTGGTCGAGAGCGGAAAAGATTGGCCTGCCTGAGTGTTGAGCGCCGGGAGCAGAGAGCCGGCCCCCGCATTCGATTCGGAACCCGTGCCGTCTTGCCAGTGGAGGCTTGAGGCGGTCAGGCTGGTTCCAGGCAGGGAGCGATTTTCGAAAGACTTCGGAAGAGACACTTCCCCACGAACCCGGAACAAAAAGCGGCCCACGCGAAGATCGTCGCTATCGGCCAGTCGTGCGAATCGGACCGGCCGTTCGTTGACCTCGATTCCTTCCCGACCAAGCAGGTCGATCACCCAGAGGCCCATCGGTGTGCATATCAGGCAGCAGTGGACCGAGGAAACACTCGGGTCCATCAGGCGCATTTTGCAGTCGGGCGAGCGACCGATCAACGTGACGACACTTTTGATTCGCCAGCGGCTCTTCCGCGAGGGAAGGTTGACGACCTCAAGGATGAGCTCGGCACCGTTTTTGGGTCCACGAGGCCACGAGGCCATCGGATTGAACGTCGCCGCAGCCCCGACCGGCCTCGGATGCAGAGCCTGCACCTGGTAAGGCCCCAGGGTCAGGGGAGCGTCGCCTTCGAGCCAGCCGTACGCCCGCGCTGTGTCTGCCCAGAGTGTCCCTTCCCTGCTACCGAGATCGATTCCAAACAGTCGCCCCTCAAGAACCAGCAGCAACGCATGTCGTCGGCTGATCGCATCGTCGTCGAACGCGATCTCGCAACGAGGGTCTCTCCCGATGACGGCGAACGGATGAGGCACCACGCGGACCGACCCAGGACGAGGAGGCGTTACACCGAGGCGGAGAGGCGCCATGCTTCCGCACGCCCTCCAGATTGCTTCGGTTGTTCGGTCGTCCATGGATTCTCGGCCTCTTCGACGCCCCTGACATCGGAGAAGGTCGGTGACTTCTCACTTCCGACTTATTTTAGTGTCATCTCGCGGGTTTTGTCTAATGGAAGCGATCTTCGAGCCATTTGGAGACGCGTATTTGGTTTTTCGGATGTTCAGGAGCGAAAATCCCGATTGTTCAAGCGTCGGTCATTGTTCCGCCGAACCTGCGGTCTTCCATAGGATAGGCCCGGTTTGATCAGCGGGACCCGCGCTTGCTGCCGAATTCGAAGGCTCCAGCATCGGCGGCTTTACCGAAGACTCGTGGGGCGCGGTCAAAGTCGGTCTTGATGTCTTCGATGGTAACACCTGCGTCGACCGCCGCAAGGTCGGCCTGTTTCAAGCGGAGAATTCCGCGCTCCGGGTCGGTGAACCAATCGCTCTGGGCTGAGGTGACGTTTCCCGATTGTTCAAGCCTGCCCCCGTCTCGCGAGAAGATGGTTCGGTTCGTCAAATTGTTCCGGACGATGGCCTCCGTTGCGGGAAAACGTATCGAGATCGACCAGTTGACCTGGCCCGCGGTAAGCACCGAGTTGTGTTCGATGCGCACGCCGGGACAGTCGTTGGCCTCGATCGACTCGTCACACCAAGCGTTCCGATTTACCACGATATTGTTCCGGATGATGCCTCCTTTATGGTCGCTCGGGATATTGTCCGGCTGGCCACTGTTCTTGTTCTGGGCGATCAGGCCGAACGAAATCCCGCGGTAACAATCGAGGAGAAGGTTTCGCTCGACGACGGTTCCCTGCGATCCGACCCAGAAAAGAATGGCCGGGCCACACACATATCCCCCCTCGCGCGGTCCTCGGATCTTGTGGAAGAAGTTGTCTCGTACCAACCAGTTCTTGCCCTTCAAGATATCGACCCCGTTCGTATAGTCGCTCGGCGCGGAGTCGGTGTACGAGAATACCGAGCACGCCACCAGCCCGCGTTCAGAAATCTTCCCGGTCGGGCCGGTACTCCCTTTGAGAAGCTGCTGGCCGGTGTCTGCCACAAGAATATTGTGGAGGACGACGTCGTTTGCCCCCGCCTCTCCCCGCACCTGAATCCCGTGAAATCCGACGGAGCCCACGGTCAAGTCCGCGACGACGACTTCCGATGCATCGATCGAGATTGCCACGCCGACTTTGTTCTCCCTCATCCCCTCACCGCGAATGATGACTTTTGACCGGTTGCCGCTCTTTCCCCTCAGGACGACGCCAGGAGACAGGATATGAAGTGTGGCGTCGATCTTGTAAATCCCGTCGGATAACAGGATCGTTGTCCCTCGAGTCGCCCCGGTCAGCACGGATTTCAACGCCGACACACTTCCCACGGTGACGTTTCGCTTGGTCTTGGGAGGCTCCCACCCACAACGCTCGCACTCAGCGAGAGCGGGACGGCCCAATCCCGGCAAGACAAAAACCGCCAAGACCACCACCGCTCGCTCGAACCGGAAGACTCGGCTAAACATGGGGATACGTCCGCAGGATTCCGTTTTGCGACAAGGCCGGCGTCTCCAGCCCTTTCTGCTCTGATGTTAACCTAACAAGGGGTCGGATGCGACTGAGGCACCTGAGAACATGGGTTCGCATCCGTCACGGATCAGGAAAGGGGATGCCGAGGCCGATATCAGCACCCTCCTCCCTCAACGAGTTATGAGAGGATCACTTGGCGGGCCGACGCAAGGCCTCGCTGACGGCCGCTCATGAGCCGAAAGAGCTTCCAGGTCCGGGATCAAACGATCGAGGTTTTCAAGTACTTCGTTCAAGTTTCGCAGATTTGAGGGCATATAGCGATCGACCTGGCGATTGAAATTACCGCCAGCGAATGGTATTGGCCTCATCGGAGTGTCGGGAATTCG